>DAHXNM010000350.1 GCA_027365375.1 Ferrimicrobium sp.
TCGAGGTATGTATTGGTTTTTGAAAGCGATGCTAGCTTCACGCGCAACTTTCCTAGTGGTCGGCTCGACAGGTTCGGGCAAGACGACCCTACTACGCGGACTGCTTCACACCGTCGACCCAAGTGACTATCTGTACGTGGTGGAAGACTCCCCCGAGCTGGACCTTAACTCTCGTCCAGACCGCCATGACATGATCCTTGCTCTTGTCCCGACCAAGGAACGCACCATGGCCAATCTCATCCGTGACAGTCAGCGGTTTATGGCCGACCGAATTGTAATCGGGGAGGCGTTAGATGACTCGATTATCGACTGGTTCACGGTTGCGAACGTTACCGGGGGATCGGGCTTGACCATGCACGCTGAGGAGCCTGCGAGCATTTGGCGACGGATAAAGAACATGGTGGGTTCCAAGCTCTCAGAGCGTGAAGTCTTTGAGCGCATGGCTGAGTCAGTCGATGTCATCCTGTTTGTCCGACAGCGCTACGATCGTGATCCTGAACGACAGATCGAACACGTTTGGGTATTGAACCACCAGCTTGGCGCAGATGGAAAGCCAGTGTATGGCGAGCTGTGGGGTTTCGACCCCGAACTCCACACCACTACGTGGAGGGGCGTTATTCCCGAATCGATTCAGGATAAAGTGAATCGCACTGGTGTGAGACTCATCGATGATCAAGGCGATGTCAAATTCATCCGTGTGCCAAACCGCCCTCTCGATCCGCTGCTAGTCGGTATTGGTGATGCGTTTGAGACAGATCACCAGCAGGTAGCGCATGCAGACCGCGAGCGCTCTGATGGTGATGGTGTACAAGCTCCATCCCCACAGGCTTCTGCGTCCAGTGTGAGCGAGGCTGACGCTTTCGCTGCGATCTTCGGCACAGCTGCAAATAGCCCAGATCATACAAGGAGGCGATCGTCATGATACAGGCGGTATCCACTGGAACTCTAGTGCATCAGTACGCTATATACCTCTACCTCGGCGGCCTACTCCTCTTGCTCGCCGGATTGTGGGGAGTCGCTGATCTATGGAATGAGTACCTCAAAAAGCGTCGGTCCACAAAGGGCGAGCTCGTTGTGAACATGACGCGAGCTAGAACGAAGTCTGCGCTTGCGAAGATGACCATGAAGGATTGGATTCTCATTCTCGGAGTCGCAATAGCGACGGGAATCTTCACTCATCAGCCGGTGCTAACGCTCGGCTCTGCGGTGATCCTATACCTAACTCGCGCATTCTTTGGCAAAGACCCCATGGAGACACGAGTGCTGACCATGGAGGCGAACATCGCATGGATGCAGACGTTGTCCTATCTGCTCCAGACGTCGAAGACCGCATGGGAGTCACTGATGATTTCGGCAAAGTCACTACCCTCCGACGCCGCTGATGATTTGCGCGAAAACCTACATTTAGCCAACGTCTCGATCGGTGGATATGTCATTCGTCTCCGTGACGCACTGACCCTGTTTGCAATCAAACGTGAGGATCCTCAGGTCGATGTCGTAGTCGCGATGGTGAATGCCAACTTCACCTCATCAGGTGGCGACACAGACTATGAGGTCATGGGGCAGATACAACAGCAGCTCAAAGATGAATTGGTTGAACAGAACATCGCGCTCGGCGCTCGGCGTGAGATCTTTACCATAGCTAAAATCATGTTCCCAGCAGTGGTCATCATGGAAACTCTGCTCGCTGCTTTCATGGGCAACTTCATCATGCCATACTACCGAACCGTCACTGGCAACATCGTTCTGGTTGTGATCGAAGCGATCACTGTTGGGTTACTCCTTCTCTTTAGGAAGTTCTCGGCACCGTTGCCTGAGACGCGATTGATTGTGCCACAAACATTCAGAGAGAGGCTCGGTCACCAGATTGGGAACGTGCCCGCAGCTAAGACAGGAGATATCGCAGATGACTAGTCATGTTGTTATCGGGATGGTGTTGTTGGTCATCGCTGTCGTGGTTCTCGGAAATATGGGGATCACGTGGTTGTTCCGTAGTGACACCAAACGAGTCGGAGTTCGCGAGCTTGTCACGCGAGTCAATAACTATCGGACCACCCTCGATGATCCGCAATTACGCCAAGCGCTCGCAATCCTAGACCGAGACGCGAGTTATTATAACGCAAAGGTGGCTAACAGCCTGGTTTTGTGCCTACTAATATCTGCCGCTGTTGCTTTTGGGAGCACACTTGCCGGCATTGGGCTCCTGATTGCCGGCTGCATCTTCGTAGCCGCAGCTGTGGCGAGCGTGCCTATCAGCACAATCCTAACGAAGGCAACTATCGAGGGGACTGCCGCGACAGAGCGAGAAGCCTTCCGATCTGTGCTCACCATGTATCTCATGGTCTTTGGGGTAGAGCTTCGCACCCATCCTGTAGAGATTGCTCTCAGAGAAATGGAAGAAGTCACCTACTCCCCAGTAGCGATTCGGATTACCCGCGAGATCCAGGGGCGCATTGATAGCGCCTCGCAGTCCGCAAGTAGTGAGGGGGTTGTGAAGGACACCAGTCTCGCCCAGGCGATGTTGGATCTCGGACAGGATTGGGCTATCCCTGAGTTGGAGCTGATAGGAGAGACTATGCGAGGATCGTTGTTCTCCCCAGATGCCCTCTCGGACATGATCTTACAACAAGCACGCACGATGAAGCAGTCACTCATGCGAGGGTATGCGAAGAAGATGGAGGGCCAACGCCCAAAGCTGTCAGTATTTGCCCTGTTACAGATCATGCCACTGCTGGTCTTCATTATGGTGCCTATGTTATCTGCGTTCGGGAAAGGTGGATTGTGATGCGAGGTAAACACACAATTGCTTGTAGGTCGAAGGCTATAATGTATTACAAGGAACTTAGGGAGGGAGGTGAATAAATGATTACGATCTATGTGGGGTATATGTCTGCTGCGGCCTGGCTTGGCCGGGGACTCAAAAGGACCGTGCCGATGCGAATGCAACGGTTGGTCTTCGATGAGAGCGGAGACCTGACTACGACGATCGCGTGGGTTGTTGGGATTATGGTGATCTCTGGTGTTGCCATCGCGCTCTACACCAACGTCATCGCACCGGGTGTGGCTACCGCCACAAGCAAAACCAATAACGTGGTCAACGCACTCCCATAATTAGCCACCGTCACGGGGTGTTGTTAGATGCCCCGGAACGGTGCCCTTATAGACCCAGGAAAGGATCAACCGTGTTACGATCTGCGCTCAAAGACACCCGTGGTGGGATCGATGATGCACTGGGCCTGATTATGGAAGTTGTCCTCTTTACCCTCGTCTTCGCGTTCGGGGGTGTGTTCATTGGATCGGCTGGTGCTCAGGCGTTATCTGCGATCGTCGCTCACCACTTGGCAGCAGTTGAAACCAGTAGCAGTTCAACATTTGCGACATCAGAGGCTAAGTCGGAGACTAGCACTTATCTGCTAGCAAAGTCCACGACAATCACGACCTCCATATCACAGTGCTCGCCCAGTACGAACGCTTGTGTGGTCTTCGAGCCATGCTCGGCAACCCAACCCGTCTGCACTGTCGTCGTAGAGCGTCGTGTAATGTTGCCGGTCGCAAATACACCGATAGTGTGGACTGCTAAGGCTGTGTCGACCTGGCAGCAGGGAACGTCCGCATGAAACCGCGTATTCACGACTTGTTAAGCGACGAAAGCGGCCTCGTATCAGCGATGGAGATGACGCTTGGTATCATGCTCTCGTTTGTCCTCATAGTTTCCGCAGTCCTGATGATTCTCTATGCGCTCATGGGAACCATGGTCGATGATGCAGCACTCGTCAGCGCTCGTGCAGGAACCCAGTTTCAGTTCCCAACCCAAGCGTCCAAGGCGACAGCGGTAGCCAAAGAGATCTTTGCCAAAGCGATTCCACAATCCACACAGACCCAATGTGGGCCATTAAACGTTACGACTCCCACACGGGTGGGCCAATCGTTCATGGTCTCGAGCGTGTGCACGGTGAATTTGGGCTCGTTCCTCGGCAAACAGATCCGCACCACATGGACCGCGACGGCCAGCGTCCCCGTAGAGGTGGCCAACTGATATGGGCGCGTTCGTTCTTTTCCCAATCCTGTTATTTACTATCTTCATCACCTCTGTGTTGGGGTTCTTCGACTACGTGCACGCCGAGATATTGGTTCACGCGGCTGCGCAGACGGCGGCGACCGCTGCTGCACAAAATATAACTGCACTCCAGACGCAGGGGAACTACCAAGGGGGAGGAGGGCAGCTAGTAGTGGATCGGACAGGTGCATACGCCGTCATGTCCCAGATGCTCACGAACAAGCCCTATATCACGAGTTGGACGTGCAATCCCACCAAGAGCGCGTATATCTGTACCATCAACTACAAGGTCTCAATGCCAATCCTCGGTGATGTGAGTGCGTCGACAACCGTACAGGGAACGTATACTGCCAATGTGAGCACGGCAAACACTAGCACACCGAGTAGTGCGCCCAACTTGCCGATCTTCGCGCCGAACTCAACCACGCTCAACCCTGGGTGGACACAACAATCTGGGAACCGTTTTGGGGGTGGGATGTCCATGGGTCCACCGGCATATGGTGGCTGGCTAAACGGAGACACGAGTTACAAGTTCACGGTCGCCTCAGGACAGTCAACAACCATTACCTACGGCATCCCTGCGGGTGGGTTCGAAACGGGTCCAGCGTCTATCTCGGTTAACGGCCAGCCCCCAGTCGAATCCACTCCCTGTATCGGGAACGGCCTCATATCGACCACTTCACAAAATCTGTGGTCTAAGACGTTCACAGCGGGAACCTACACAATTGCCCTTAGCGGGAGTATCAACGTCTACGGCTTGTGGGCGTCGAACTCTGCTGCGGTGGCTCCGTCGTTGGGGACCAACTTCTTCCCAGCCGGATGATTTCCCAACGGCTTATGGCAGAGCTCCCCTGGGAACTGTGACGCTTGGGACCCATCACGGGCGGTCTTGAACGCATCTATAGAGCCAAATGCCTACAAAGGCTACCCAGCGACGGTACTCTCGGGTTCGTATGGTAACGCATGCGAATCAACCCCAATTCAAATGCCTTCGAGCCTTGTCGGGGGAGACATCTTCTTGGTTCGGTTGGCAGCAGAGACCCAAGGCACATTGGCGCAAGGACCCAATGTATGTATTTGGGATTCTCAGGCGAACGAATGTCTCCCCCATGTCTGGTCTCCGACCGACGCCGCTAACAACAACTGGACGATGTTCGATATTACCTTTACCTTGCCGTCCACTTATGTCCACGGCAATAACTTGGGCTTGTACTTGTACTCTGGAGAGACTGATGGAGGTCCACCTGCCGTCAACGCATATGCAGACATCCAGATGT
>DAHXNM010000017.1 GCA_027365375.1 Ferrimicrobium sp.
AGATGTATGGTGCGATCACGGATCGACAGCGAGCGTTGATCGGCGTGAGGGAGGATAGCGAGATTAGGGATTACACCAAGACCGATAGTGAGGGCCCCACCACGTGGGTCGATCATCGGGTCGCCGAGCACCATCGCTGAAGCTGAGGAAGCGATCACCGTTGCTCCCATCGCCCATGCCTGGTTGAGTGCTTTTAGGGTTGGTGTGCCGGTCAGTGCTGACCTGAGATGGAGCGGCGAGCCCCCTATGCAGTAGAGAACTTCGGCTTCTGTGAGCTTGGCCGCCAGCTTCTCATCGAGGGCATCGGACCGGCTATAGATCTCGATAACATCGACCTCCATGCCAAGAGATCGCAGGTAGTTGGTTCCGTTCTCAATCGCTCGGTCAGGCCTTTCAAAGGCTGCTGCCGTTGGAAGCAGACTGACGCGTTGAGCATGGACTCTGGTCAGGATCTCTTTGTCGAAGCTGCAGAGAGGGCCGAATTCGTCTCCGCCGACGAGAGCAAGTGTGCCATAGTGTGAAGTCTTCATGTTGTGCCAAGCCTAGCCAGTGTTGAGACCGTGGTTGACTGTGGTCATCGGTGTGCTTGAAAACCTGTACGCTTTGTGTGTGCAGGTTTCTCGGGTAGGTGTGGTTGGCGGGGGGACGATGGCCTCCGGTATCGTCGAGGCGTGTGTCTTGGCCGAGTATGACGTGATAGTTCGCACTCGCTCAGAGGCGGCATCTCGTTCGGTTAAGATGGCGCTCGAGAGGCAACTTCGAAGACGATTGACGCGCAACGAGATAGACGATGATCGCTACGATGCAGTGACGTCTTTGGTTCGATATACCACTGAGATCGAGGAGCTCTACGATCGCCATCTGGTCATCGAGTCGGTAGTCGAGGATATCGACGTTAAGAAGCATCTATTTGGGCAGCTCGATCATATTCTTATTGAGGGTGCCCTGATAGCAACCAACACCTCGACTCTCCCAGTGATGGCGCTAGCTGCCAGCACCAAGCGGCCAGAGCTGGTGCTTGGACTCCATTTCTTCAATCCGGTTGGCAGACTCCCGCTGGTGGAGGTAGTTCGCTCACTCGTAGTTGCCCCTAGTGCCTTAGAGGCCGGAGTGAGCTTTGTACAGACCCTTGGCAAGGAGCCGGTGTTAGTCAACGATGAGGCCGGGTTTGTCGTCAATGCGCTACTGTTCCCTTATTTGAACACCGCTGTTCGGCTCCTCGAGCGCGGAGTCGCGGCTAAGGAGGATATCGACAGAGCGATGATGCTCGGCTGCAACTACCCGATGGGACCGCTTGCCTTGCTTGACCTCGTGGGACTCGACGTCGCAGTCGCTATCCTCGAGCGCCTTTACGAGGAGACAGGTGACCCAGCTATGTTGGCTGCCCCTACGCTTCGCAGGATGCGTGAGGCCGGTCAACTGGGGCGCAAGTCTGGCCGCGGGTTCTATGACTATGGATAGATCAACCAAGGAGATACGGCGTGGGTCCACACCTTAACAAACCTGATCCACCATGGGTTATGCGGACCTATGCGGGTCACTCCTCTGCCTCGGCTTCGAATCGGCTTTTCCGGGCGAATCTTGCGAATGGACAGACTGGGCTATCGGTAGCCTTCGATCTGCCGACCCAGCTTGGTCTCGACCCTGACGATCCTCGCAGCGCGGGTGAGGTAGGCAAGGTTGGGGTGCCAATCGCTCATCTAGGTCATCTCCGTCAACTCTTTGATGGAATCGCTCTCGATACTATGAACACGTCGATGACGATCAATGCCACAGCGACCTGGCTGTTTAGCCTGTACCTGGCGCTCGCAGACGAGACCGGCGTCCCTTATGATCGTCTTAGCGGTACGACGCAGAATGATATCGTGAAGGAGTACCTCTCTCGTGGCACCTTCATCTTTACACCGGAGGCGTCGAGACGGCTTACCGTTGACCTGATTGAGTTCTCGGTTGTGCATGTCCCCAAATGGAATCCGATCAATATCTGCAGCTATCACCTCCAGGAGGCAGGGGCGACGCCAGTGCAGGAGGTCGCCTATGCACTTGCCACTGCGGTCGGCATCCTTGACGCCGTGCGCGATGGAGGGCGTCTCGACTCGGATGGCCTCGCCAAAGTGGTTGGCCGAATCTCCTTTTTTGTGAACTCAGGGATTCGATTGGTCGAAGAGATCGCCAAGATGCGTGCGTTCGTCACTCTGTGGGACGAACTGACCCGTACTCGTTATCGGGTGGAGGATCCAAAACTTCGTAGGTTTCGCTTTGGTGTGCAGGTAAATTCCCTCGGCCTTACCGAGTCGCAGCCAGAGAACAATGTCTATCGGATCATGCTCGAGGCCTTAGGGGTGACGCTCTCCCGAGATGCGCGTGCTAGAGCGCTCCAGCTTCCCGCGTGGAATGAGGCGATCGGCCTACCGAGGCCGGTCGACCAGCAGTGGTCGCTAAGAGCTCAGCAGATTCTCGCATACGAGACCGATCTATTGGAGTATCCAGATATTTTTGAGGGTTCCCACGTGATGGAGGGATTAACCGACGAGATCGTTGACCAGGCTAGGAGCGAACTCAATCGCATCGTCGCCGCCGGGGGAGTCTTTGCCCAGATCGATGAGATGAAGGCGGCTTTGGTACGTGCTCAGACCAAACGTGCTCACGCGATCGAGACCGGGGTTCAGCCGGTCGTTGGCGTCAATCTCTACCATGAGCAAACTGGCTCGTCCAACGACTCTCTCCTGCTCGAAGCAGGAACTAAGTCTCACTTGAGCGCTGACACCTCTGAGATTGCTCGCCTTGTTGACGAGTTCGTAGAGTTTAAGCGGAGTCGTGATTCGGTTGCGGTGGAGGCGGCAAAGCACAATCTCCTTATGGTGGCACGTAGCGATGACAACGTGATCCCTGCGACCCTCGCTTTAGCCAAGGCGGGTGGCACCACTCAGGATTGGGCAGATATCATGCGAGAGGCCTTTGGTGAGTTTAGGGCGCCCACTGGAATCCAAGGAGGGGCTGGTGTACGCGAAGGTCAGATGGATGCGTTGGCCGACCGCCTACGTCGACTTCCCGGCGGACCTGCACGACTCTTGGTTGCCAAGCCTGGACTCGACGGCCACTCAAATGGGGCAGAACAGATCGCGGTGGCGGCCCGTGACGCAGGTTTCGAGGTCATCTATCAGGGGATCAGACAGACGCCTGGGGAGATCGCTAGTGTAGCTCGAGATGAGGACGTCGACCTGATCGGCCTCTCCATCCTCTCCGGATCCCATCTCGAGCTAGTGGATGCACTCTTTGTGGAGTTGCGTTCGCGAGCGGTGACGGTGCCGGTCATCGTAGGGGGCATCATCCCTGAAGACGACATCGATAAGCTGATAGCCTTGGGCGTGCAGCTTGTTTTTACACCGAAGCACTATCAGATCGCACAGATCATGGCTCAGGTGGTGGATGTAGTTGTGGCGAAACGAAATTCGCTGCAGGCCTGAAAGTTAGTACAGATCGGACGGTTTTACGCCGAAGCATGTCGCATGAGGCTGCGTGGGTTTTTGGCAATCGTCGTGGGACTGGGAGGTGTGGCGGTGAGTGCCGTTGGCATGCATTCAGGACACGCGCAAGACGGTGTAATAGGGGCGGGTATCGCCTTTGTCGCCGTCCTCTTGGGGTTAGGAGCGACGATGCGCCGACCCAAATCTGATGAGGTCAGGGACACATCGATCGCCGCCTTAGCCACCGCCGAGGCCGCAAAAGACGGTCAAGCGGTTGATTTAGCCGAGGCAGAGACGACTGCGCCGGAGACTAAGCCTGTACCCGAGACTAAGACAGACCCTATCACCGATCCTTTGACCGGGTTGATGAACGAGATCTTCTTTTCTGGCCTCTTGAGCACGAAGGTGGCGACAGCGCGCCGACGCTTGTGGCCGCTCAGTATTGTATTGCTTCAATTGGTGATGGAGCCCGGGGTAACCGGCGAAGCTACCGATGCTGGGATCGTTGCCTTCGCAGAGGTCATCTCTGAGACGATTAGAACCGCCGATGTAGCCTGTCGTGTTGGCACGCGAAGCTTTGCACTCCTTCTCGATGACACCGATGAGGACGGCGCAGCATGGGTCGCAGAGCGGATTCAGATCGCTCACGCTCGCCAAGGGGAGTCACCTATCGCTAAGGTCTGTGCCGGCGTCGCAAGTTACCCAAGCCACGGCATCGAACCCGCAGAGATTCTGATCACCGCAAAGAGTGCGCTCAAACAAGCCTCAGATAATCTCGAACTTCCTGGCCTCGGGCGAGTGATCGTCGCACCGCAGCGACCAATTTGATAGCTTCCTAGTGCTGGTTCTAATGGCTTAACGTTGGTCGAGCTCGCAAGGCGAGTGGACCAGTTGTCCACCAGCGATTCTGAAATCGCCAGCCAGTTGGGTCCTGCACGATTGGTGACACTTGTACCGTTCGGCGCGCGGCGTACACCGCCATGGTGGCCGCGGTGACCAGCGCCAACTCCTCCTCGCTGGTGAACTCACTCATAAGGGGATATTTCCATGCTTGCGCCGCGGTAGCTCCTCACGCTTAGTCTCGAGCATGCCGAGCGCTTGGATAAGGGTTCTCCGGGTCTCAGCTGGATCGATGACATCGTCGACGTAACCGCGCTCTGCGGCTATGTAAGGATTGGCGTATCGTTCGGTGTACTGGTCGATCAGCTCTCGCCGTTTTGCGATCGGATCGGCGGCTGCTGCCAACTCGCGACGGTGAATGACCTCGACCGCACCCTGGGGGCCCATCACAGCCAGCTCGGCCGAGGGCCATGCATAGGCGAGATCTGCGCCGATCGATTTAGAGTTCATCACAACGTAAGCACCGCCATAGGCCTTCCGAGTAATGATCTGAATCCGTGGAACCGTCGCCTCGGAGTAGGCATAGAGTAGCTTGGCTCCATGGCGAATGATTCCTCCGTACTCTTGATCGACCCCGGGGAGGAAACCTGGGACGTCGACGAAGGTCAAGATCGGTATGTTAAAGGCGTCACAGGTTCGTACGAAACGAGCAGCCTTCTCAGAGGAGTCTATGTCCAGGACTCCGGCGAGCACCGAAGGTTGGTTGCCAACGATACCGACCACCTTGCCGTTCATCCGCCCGAAACCACAGGTGACGTTGCGAGCCCAGTGTGAAAAGTACTCCATATACTCGCCGTGATCGAGGACCTCTCGAATGACGTCGCGCATCTCGTAGGGCTGGTTGGAGTTCGGAGGAACGATCGTGCGTAGCGCCTCATTCATTCGATCTGGGTCATCTGAGGGTTCGATCGCTGGTGGTGACTCCATATTATTGGAGGGAAGAAAATCGAGGAGGTACTTGACTTCGTCTAGACATGCCTTCTCATCACTCAAGACGAACGAAGCTACGCCTGACTTGGTGGCGTGGCTCATCGCACCGCCGAGCTCTTCTAGCGAGACCTCTTCCCCGGTGACCGTCTTGACTACGTCTGGTCCGGTGATAAACATGTGTGACGTCTCCTCCACCATAAAGATGAAGTCGGTCATGGCTGGTGAGTAGACCGCTCCTCCAGCACAGGGGCCGAGAACCACACTGATCTGCGGGATCACACCAGATGAGGCGACGTTACGTCGAAAGATACCGCCGTAGGAGTGCAACGATACCACCCCTTCTTGGATCCTGGCCCCTGCTCCGTCGTTGAGGCCAATCATAGGAACCCCGACCGAGGCGGCTAGGTCCATGACCTTGTGGATCTTTTCGGCAAAGACTTCACCAAGAGCTCCACCGAATACGGTGAAATCCTGTGCGAACAGGCAGACGCGTCGACCGTGGATCGTCCCGAAACCGGTAATGACGCCGTCGGTGTAGGGTCGACGCTCGTCGAGACCCATCCCGTGTGCCCTGTGGCGTGCAAGGAGATCCAGCTCCTCAAAGGAACCTTCATCAAGCAGGTAGTCGACGCGCTCCCGTGCGGTCATCTTCCCCTGTCCATGCTGTTTGGCGACCGCGGTCTCGGTACCTGCGTGATAGGCCGCGTTTCGCCGCTTCTCCAGCTCGTCGATACGAGCAGACATTGGGTGAGTACTCATGTTGATCTAGGCTATCAGCTACTAACAGCAATCACGGAGGTAGTTGCGTGACGATTGAGGAATTGGTGGCCTTCAGTTCCTCTCTTGACCCAGACGAGGCTGAAAGACTCTACCGGCTTGGGGTCTTCCCGATGCCGCTAGCCGATGGATACGGCTGGTTCTTTCCTAAGACGCGTGCTGTCGTGGTGCTTGGCACATGGCCGCTGCGTTGTCCGAAGAGCACTCTGCGACTCGTGCGTACCCACCGCGTCGGTCTCGACATCGATCCGATGGCGATGGTTAAGATGTGCTCCGAGGTGCCGCGCGACGGCGAGTGGATCGATGCATCGATGATCGAGTTCTATGCCGAGCTCAACGATCGTGGCGTTTTGCACTCTGTCGAGGTTCGTGGCATCGGTGACGAGCTGGTCGGCGGGCTCTTTGGAGTCGGTGTGGGTGGTATTTTCGTCGGTGAGTCGATGGTCCATCGGGTTCCAAACGCTTCCAAGCTCGCCTTCTTCGTCTTGGCCAACGTGGCCCACGAACTTGGATACCAAGTCATTGATGGTCAGTGGCCTACCGATCACCTGACAACGCTTGGCTTTCGAACGCTTCGGGGCGATCGCTATGCGAAGCTATTGACCGCTTGTAGCCATATAGAGCCTGGGCGTTTCGAGAGCGGCTATCTCGAGTCTGCTCGGCTCAGGCTTCGTGATCTTGAGTGATGCGGTGACGGACGTACCAGGCTCCTGGAAGCAGGCCAACCGCAAGAAGTAGCTTGACGAGGTCACCGAGCAGGAATGGGGTGACTCCGAGTGCAAGCCCCTTGTTCAACCCAACGTGGAGGTTGATCATCAGAAACGCCAAACCAAAGCCGTAGATGACCACGTTCCCAATAATCATCAGAAGTGTGGTGCGACCGATCTTACGATCGAGTCCTGTTTCGGCGAGATAGCCGACGATGGCTGCGGCGGCTACGAACCCGATTATGTAACCAAACGAGGGGTTGGTCGCCATCTTGAGACCACCGGCACCACCCGCAAACCAAGGCACTCCGACGAGTCCAAGGCCTAGGTAGAGCAGACTTCCAAGTGTCCCTCGGCGTAACCCAAGTGCTGCACCCCCTAGGAGTACTGCAAACGTCTGTCCGGTGATAGGCACCGGAGTGAAGGGGAGAGGGATGCTGATTTGGGCGAAAATGCCGATCGCGATCGCAAACGTCCCGATTAGAACCAAGTCAGTGACCAGACTCTCTGGTAGCAGATCGGTCAGGCTTTGTCGCTTTAGCCCCTGGTTGAGCACGTATTCTCTCCTCTCGATTGATCTATACCGTCACTAGCGTATCAAACATCGCGAACGGGATGGCAGTTCAAGGATACATGACCGTCGCTGGTGCTCCGACGGTCGATGGTCCAGAAGTCTTCGTGAGGGCAGTATCATGGCATGCTCTCGAACGGTCGACTAATGGGTCCGCTCGTTTATGGGCTTCGAACGGCCATAACACTCGTATGCCGGCTCGAGCTTGCGATCTTTTTTGCCATTGCTAACATCGGACCCGCCGCAGCCGAAGTGGGCCGGCCCGTAAATGAACCGTCATTGGTGTAGCTCTCGTCTCAGCTTGGCGCCTATTGGCGAACCGCTAGGCCTTTAGACGAAGGATCGCCTCGATCTCCACCGGAGTTCCAAGTGGCAGGGAGCTGACGCCTACAGCTGATCTCGTGTGTCTCCCCTGTTCCCCGAAGACCTCGACGACAAGGTCGGAGGCG
This sequence comes from Ferrimicrobium sp., assembly GCA_027365375.1. Lineage (GTDB taxonomy): Bacteria > Actinomycetota > Acidimicrobiia > Acidimicrobiales > Acidimicrobiaceae > Ferrimicrobium. The sequence continues at coordinate 7,802 of DAHXNM010000017.1, forward strand.
GCATTCATGACAGCGGGTTGAGCGGTGAACTCTGGTGTACTGGCGACAAAACCGGTGAGCTTTACCCATTGAGCGATCTTATCGAGGCTTCCGAGGTCGGTGGCTAGCCGCGAGAACATGTTGATCATGCATTGGCGGGCGGCAGCCTGTGCCTCCTCTGGGCTCACCGTAGCACCGACGATACCGGTGACTGGGATCGTATCGCCTACGAGTGGCAACGTGCCAGATACGAAGACGAAGGAGTCCACGACGAGGGTGGGAACATAGGAACCCTTCGCCCCTGGGGCAGACGCGAGTTCGATACCGAGGCTGGCAAGTTTATCGTTGATATTCATGGTCAGAACGTTAGTCGATAATCGGGGCGGTTGCCAGCCCCTAGTGGCGACGCCTGCGAGTGGAAGCCAAAGCAGATAAACGGCGAACGCTATCACGGCACGATAGGTAGTTGGCGTCGCGAGTCGATCCTTTGTCGGCTGGCTAATCGACCACCGCTTCGTTTTGCACAGCGCCCAACTGCTCGTCCTGACCGTGAACGTACCGCTTGCCTCTCATCAATGAAGCAATTCCCGCCAGAACACAGGCGATAGCGCCGAAGAGGAAGGCGAGATTAAGACCGGCGGAGAAGGGCTTGCTAAGCAGTGTCGGGAAGAACCGGCGACCACTCAGGACAGCCGCTGAATGAGCGGGAAGATGACTTAGGAACGAGGCACCAAGGATGCTCTTGATTGGGTCGTAGCCGAGAAGTGCAGCGAAAAGGCTCGAGATCGGAGGCAGGTGCGAGACCTTCGTCGCTACCTGGCTCGGGACGTTGTTGGCGACCAAGCCATGGTAGAGAGAGTTCGGTAGGTCTGAGGCTATACCAGAGATCATCAACGTGAAAAAGATACCCATCGAAAGCACCATGGCCGCATTCTGAAACACCCCGGACATACCGGCCCCAGCCCCTCGCTGATCTGGGGGAAGGCTGTTCATGACGGCGGCACGATTAGGCGAAGCGAACAGACCCATCGCCAGCCCGTTACCGAGCATCAAAAGTGCGAACGGAAAGTATGAGAAGTTGATTGGTAGGAAGTCGAAGCCGACAAATGTGAGTGCCGCTAGCGCCATCCCAGTGGTGGCGAAGGGACGGGCTCCGAACTTGTCAGAGAGTATACCCGAGGCCGGGCCTGCTATGAGGAAACCGACGGTTAACGGCAACATGTAGATGCCAGCCCAGAGCGGTGTGACCGAGAAGTTATAACCATGCAGTGGCAACCATATGCCTTGGAGCCACATCACGAAGACGAACATGAGGCCACCACGTCCGATGGCTGCGAGAAGAGAGGCAAAATTACCTGCCGAGAACGCACGAATCTTGAATAACTGGATGCGAAACATCGGGTACTTGACCTTGGTTTCGGCGATCACAAATGCGATAAGGAGGATAATGCCAATAGCGAGTTCCGCTAGGACCCTTGGGCTGCCCCAGCCCATCGCTGAACTGCCATAAGGTTCGATACCGTAGGTGATACCCACTAGCAGAACCGTCAGTCCAACGGCGAACAGAACATTGCCGAGCCAGTCGATCTTTGCCGGTGTCCGTATGCCGTTATCACGAAGCTTGAGATAGGCCCAGATGGTCCCAGCTAGCCCAATTGGAGCGGAGACGATGAAGACTAGACGCCAATCGACTGGTGCTAGTAGTCCACCAACCACAAGTCCGACGAAGGCACCCGCGATGCCCGCGATGTTGTTGATGCCAAGAGCGAGTCCTCGCTGGTTGTTGGGAAATGCATCGGTGAGGATCGCGGAGGAGTTCGCGAAGAGAAAAGCGCCGCCTACACCTTGACCGAGGCGCATGCCGATGATGAATGCGCCAGCAGCCTGGCCATGGAGCCAGTTGATAGAGAGAAGAATCGAAAAGGCGGTGAATATTGCAAAGCCAAGGTTATACATTCGGACGCGACCGTAGATGTCTCCAATACGCCCCAATGTTACTACAAGTACCGCTGTGACCAGCATAAAGCCAAGAAGAATCCAGAGTAGATAGAAGGAGTTTGACGGCACAAGAGGGTTGAGCTTGATTCCTCTAAAGATCGCAGGCAAGGCGATGATGAGGATCGATTCATTGATCGCGACGAGCAGCACGCCGAGTGTGGTGTTACTGAGCGCAATCCACTTATAGCGATCTTCGTGTTGCGTTGTAGTAGACATAGCACCTCCGAACTGACAAAAAAGTTTAGTTGCTTGTACCAAGTAACTGTTTCGGCTCCTGGGTGATTCTTTGCAAATTCTTCTGCGCTAAAGCCATCCATCCTTGTCGCTGTCGGCGCCTCTGGAATCGGTCGCGGAGCCGCGTTTCAGTCAAGGACGAATGCGAAGAGCCGACTTACCCTTTAGCCTGAAGGTATGCCTGGATCAATACTTGGAACTTCCGTTGTTCGTGTCGAGGATCCTGCCCTGTTGACCGGGGCCGGTACCTATGTTGATAATAAAGTGCCTCCTGGTACCGTCCACCTGGTGTTTGTGCGTTCGCCATACGCGCACGCACGCATAGAGTCGATCGACACCAGTGATGCGGAGCGAGCCTCTGGTGTACTTGGAGTGTTTACGGCGAAGAGCCTTGGCTTGCCGGCGTTTCATGGGTTTGCAGCCCTAAACAAGGAGGTCCCTCGTCCTCCGCTCGCGACAGGGGTAGTTCAGTTCGTGGGTGATCCTGTGGCTGCTGTGGTGGCCAAGACAAAGGCAGAGGCTCTCGATGCAGCAGAGCTCGTCGCTGTCGACTACTCCCCGCTTCCTCCAGTGGTTGACATGGAGTTCGCACTGACCAGCGACGCTCCTCAACTCTACGATGGAGTCGCACGTAATGTAGCAGCTGGATACCGTGATGCTGGCGATGAGGACGTGCTCGCAGAGGCGGAAGTAGTCGTCCGCGGCCGATTTGTCAACCAACGAGTAGCCGTCGTGCCGATGGAGGGCAACGCGATCCTGGTGGTTCCGAACGAGGATCCGAATGAGCGTCCGTGGACAGTCTTTATCTCTACTCAGATGCCTCACGCAGTCGCCGACTTACTTGCAGGGGTATTCGGCATTGAGGCGTCCTCTATACGAGTGATCGCTCCCCATGTGGGTGGAGCCTTTGGCGGCAAGGCAGGAATTGTTGCTGAGCATGCTGTTGCTTTCGCGTTGGCCCAGCGACTGTCACTGCCGCTCAAATGGGTTGAGACTCGATCAGAGAATATGGTGGCGATGCCGCAGGGTAGGGGCCAGGTCCAGTACGTAGAGCTTGGCCTAAAGCGCGACGGAACCTTTACAGGCTTGCGGTGCCGCATGATAGGCGACGGAGGAGCGTACGGGGGCTTTGGTGGCGGCCTGGTCTTGGGACCAACGCGAACGATGGCTCAGGGCGTCTATCGTATCCCAAAGATCGCCTATAGCGCAGTGGCTGCCTTCACCAACACCTCACCGGTAGGAGCTTTTCGAGGTGCAGGTAGACCAGAGGCTGCTGCGTTCTTGGAGCGGGTAATTGATATGGCCGCTGATGAACTTGACATCGACCCAGTAGAGATTCGTCGTCGCAATTTGCTCTCCGCAGATGTATTTCCGTTCACCACCCAAGTAGGTACCACCTACGACAGCGGTGACTATTCGAAGGCGCTTGACCAGCTTCTTGCCTCAGTCGACTACCAGCAACTCAGGCAGGAACAGGCATCGCGACGAGAACGTGGAGACACGCTACAGCTGGGTATCGGGGTCTCGACCTACGTCGAGATTACCGCTGGAGGCGGCCAGAATGAATACTCATCGGTGGAGGTACATCCGGACGGATCGGCCACTATCGAGGTCGGAACCTCGGCCCATGGCCAGGGGCATGCAACCTCCTTTGCGATGATCGTCTCTGATCGTCTTGGCATACCGCTAGAGCGGATCAAGTTCAGCCAGTCCGATACCGCCGTCATCCCGCGAGGAGGAGGCACGGGAGGCTCGCGGTCGCTCCAAATCGGTGGATCTGCGGTAGCTGGGGCTACCGGGATTGTGCTGGACGAGGCGAGAAAGCTGGCCGCCAACCATCTTGAGGCGGCTGAGGATGACATTGTGGTAGCCGAGGCTGGAGGGTTAGCGGTGGCGGGAGTGCCCAGTGCCCATCTCAGTTGGGAGCAGATTGTGGAGCTCGCGGCTGCACAGGATAAACCACTTCGTGCCAGCTTCGATTTCCAACAGGAGAGCGCAACTTTTCCCTTTGGTGCCCACCTTTCAGTGGTAGAGGTCGATACCAAGACCGGCAAGGTACGACCTCTTCGTCATGTGGCGGTCGATGACTGCGGGCGGATCCTCAACCCGCTGATTGTGCATGGTCAACAGCATGGTGGCATCGCCCAAGGTATCGCCCAGGCGCTGTGGGAGGAGGCTGTCTACGACCAAGACGGGAACCCGCTGTCAGCTAGCTTGGCAGAGTATGCGATGCCATCGGCCGCAGAGCTGCCCTCTTTTGAAGCCTTGAACACCGAGACACCTACTCCGTATAACGATCTTGGTGCCAAGGGGATTGGAGAGTCGGGCACGATTGGCTCTACGCCGGCGGTGCATAACGCCGTGGTGGATGCGTTGTCGCATCTAGGGGTTCGCCATATCGACATGCCCTGTACTCCAGAGCGTGTTTGGCAAGCCATCGTCACGGCAGACGAGCGAAAAGACGGTCGATACTGGTCGGAACCGGGTGATGTTTTCGCCACACTTCCTTATCGCAATGCTGGCGGCGGCTCTGATGCGGCAGAGGTCGACATCTAGGCTGATCGCCCACCTTCCTGCGATGGCGCAAGAGTTTGGACGGCAGACTATCGGTTCTGTGTCTACGAAACCTCAACCGCTGGGTTGAGGCAGGGTCCAGTTCATGACTTTGTGGAGAGACAGGGAGCTTGCTGGATGCGAACGCATCTGGCTGATGTGGGCATCGGTCTGCCCGTGAGAGGTTGATGGATGACATTAAGGTGGATTCATGCGAACTAGGCGACTGCACCGAGTGGTTGTTGTAGTGGCTGTGGCGGCGGTCTTGGCTGCCTGTGGGAACACGAAAGTTCAATCTAAACCGTCGCGTAAGGTGAATACCGCGAGCGAGTCGGCGACTTTGTTAGCCAAATTACCTAAGACGTTTCCAAAGTCAGTCGTGCCGTTGCCCGATGGAGCACCGTTGGTAAACGTAGCGAATGACTCGACCAAGAGCCGCAAACAGTTCCAGTTAACATACGCTTCGGCTCCCGCCTCGCGGTCGGCCTTCATGGAAGGCTACATTCACACCCTGAAGAGTCTCGGCTTTGCATTGAAGCAACACTCGTACGTGGGTACTCCAAATGCCCTCTACAGCCTTGAGGATGCGACTTGGGAGGTGCTCGTTGAGGGAAGTTCGTCTACGGTGGGGATATCGGTAGTGGCACGCAAGTGAGCTATCGTCGCTAGATCCACCGTCAGCTCCGCGTTGATGGAGGTCCAACCTGGTCGTTCGCCGATGTGCGTCTGTCGCTTAGATTCATCTGTAAACAGCTGCAAAGGCATAGGTGTCCTCGGTGGTTGGGCTTTAAAAACTGGCTTGAGCCATAGCTGGTTTTGCCGATGTATAGAAAAAGCTTGAGAGGAGACCACTATGGGGTGCGAGGCGTGCGGAAGCTTTCAGCCAACAAAGACTCAGCTCTATCGGCAGAGTGTGGTGGTCATCTCCCAGGCTGAGCTACATCGGCGAGTGACAAAAGCCTTGACCAAAGCGGGTGTCGAGTACAGCTGCCAAGGCGCAGTCATCATCCCAACCGGGATTGATCTCGAAGACATAGTAGCGATGTTGGGCGCTGACACTCATCTAACTAGTCATCAGCTCGACCAGATACGAATCTTCGATTTCGATCCAGGCTCTAGCGATCTAACATGGCTTAGTACGGCCACTACCGCTCAAAAGCTACTCGTGAGCGCCGGTTCATCCGAGGTTGAAGAGTGTCTCCATCGTGGAGCCATCGAGACACACTTTCAACCGATTGTTGCAACGAAATCGAAGCAGGTGATCGGCTACGAGGCTCTCAGTCGTGGCCGCGCCAGCTCAGGCTCGGTTATCGCGCCAGATCGACTCTTTTCTTATGCGCAACAGACTGATTCGATCTTCTTTTTAGATCGGCTTTGCCGCGAGACCTCGATTCGTACGGCGGCCAGGCTCGGGCTACAGGGACGGCTGTTCGTCAATTTTCTCCCTAACGCTATCTATGATCCACGTCAGTGCCTAAAGACGACGTTGGCAATCGCTGATGCGAGTGGCTTTGACCCGCGACGCATCGTTTTTGAGGTTACCGAAAGTGAGCAGATTATCGACTTCTCTCATCTCAAGGAGATCTTCCGTTACTATCGGAGTCATGGCTTTCAGGTTGCCCTAGATGATGTCGGGAGCGGATACGCCGGCTTGAATACGTTGGTAGGGCTGGTGCCGGATGTGATCAAGCTCGATCGTGAACTAATCCAGGATATCGATCGTGAACCTTTTAAGCGATCTGTGGCCGCTGGGCTAATCCAAGCAGCTCTTGGCGAAGGCATCGAGGTCGTTGCGGAAGGAGTGGAGACCATCGGAGAACTCGGCTGTGTCGTTGACCTGGGTGCCTCGCTTATTCAAGGTTACGTGTTTGCTCGGCCTAGTGTCGATCCAATCAGTGAAGTAGAGTGGCCGAGTGGTGTGTGAAATTACTCACTAGCGCTGGCTCTCGGCTGACAATGAATAGATCGACGATCCCACCATGGGATAGCTACCGAGCTACTGGTTATGCGTCGCATGCTTTAGGTGGGTCGCCAGCGGCAGAGCGGTCTCTGCCTGCTCGTCGGGCAGTGATGGTTATTGCCAGAAAAGCCAGCCATCCAATCGGAATGATGAGCCAGTAGGAGATCAGCCTATAGACCAAAACTGATGTGATCGCATGCCTAGCAGCGGTTCCAAAAGCGATGAGCACTCCGCTCAGACTTCCCTCGATGGTGCCCAGGCCTCCAGGAGTAATCGGTATGACCCCGATGATTTGGCTGGCCGCATAACCTAGGATCACGCTTACCCAAGGGACTCGAACGTCTAGGGCGGGGAAGATGAGGATGAGGCATCCAAGATCAAATCCCCACTCGGCTAGTCCGAGGAGACCAATGAGGAGACTGCTCGGGATTCCCAGGTGGAGTTCTGCTAGTACGCGTTGGGCTCGTAGCAAGGCTGGGGTGATCCGCTGCTCAAACCTCTGAGGCAGAAGTCTGTTTAGACGCAAACCTAGACGGATCACTCGCAGCCATAGTGAGATCCGGGTGAGGACTATGAGCATGAGTCCAAGAACGATGATGGCGAGTACCGCCAACTCCTCTGACTGATGGTGCCCCCCGAAACTGACGGAGATCAAGACGCCGAGAAGGAGTAGTATCGATAGGCCAAGCGCGAGCGCTACGAGTACAGTGATCATCACCCAGGCGGCATTTGTCGCATCCACGCCGTGACGCTGATACTGGCGGAAGCGGAAGGCGCTGGAGAATACAGGTTCGCCTGGAAGCGAGTCGGCGATAGCATCGGTCGCAATGCTTAGTCCAAGGAGCGACCATAAATTTACGCGGTAGCCGGTAATCGCAAGAAGCTTGCGCTGGAGCAGTGCGTAGCACAAGACCGACATGGCCTCGGAAATTCCCGCGAGTAACGTCCACCGAAGACCAATAGTGGAGAGCCGGTGGAGCGCAAAGACCAGCTCGGATCGCGAGCTGAATAGCAGGATCAGGAGAATTCCGACAACGATAGCAGCAAGTAGAATGCGAATGACTGGTCGGGTCAGCGGTCGTCGGATATGCACGATTTTATCGTAGTTGCTGGTCCTACGGGCCGAAATGGAGAGGTTCCCGAAAGGAGTGGAGTTGGCAGCTGCAGAGTTCGAGGGAGTAATCGGTAGAGACTGGCGGACATCGGTTCCATGGTGGCCAGTCCAGCAGCGTCCCCAAGCGGGAACCCCCAACGTCGTTCTTCTAGTCCTAGACGACGTCGGTTTTGGCCAGCTGGGCTGTTTCGGATCTGATATTGCCACACCGCGAATTGATGAGCTTGCGGGCAATGGCGTGCGGATGGCTAACTTTCACACCACCTCACTCTGCTCACCTACTAGGTCATGCTTGCTCACTGGCAGGAACCATCACCGCAATGGGATGGGGCGTGTCGCCGATTTGGCCGTCGGATTCCCTGGCTACTTCGGTATCCCCCCGATGGAGAATGGTTACCTCTCTGAGGTGCTGCGTGATCGCGGTTTCGCGACCTATGCGGTTGGCAAGTGGCACCTAACTCCTGACGACGAGACGCACATGGGGGCATCACGAAGATCTTGGCCACTTGGGCGTGGGTTCGACCGTTGGTATGGGTTCCATGGCGGTGAGACCAATCAGTTCTACCCAGCGCTCTATCATGACAACCATTCATTACGCCCCGAGCGATCGTACGAAGAAGGTTATCACTTGACCGAGGACCTTGTCGACCATGCAATCGGCTTCATTCAAGACTTGCGAGCAGTTGAGTCCGATCGCCCCTTCTTCCTCTATTTTTGTCCCGGCGCCTGTCACTCTCCCCACCAGCCACCGAGGCGATGGGCGAATCGGTATCGCGGTGCTTTTGACCAGGGTTGGGATCGTTGGCGGGAGAAGACCTTCGCCCGTCAACTTGCAGAGGGGTTATTGCCGGCTGCTACTCGGCTGTCCGAGCGACCCGACTGGGTGCGCGCCTTCGAGGAGTTGAGCAGCGCGGAGGCCGCATTAGCGAGTCGGTTTATGGAGGCGTTTGCAAGTTTTCTCTCCGACACCGATGAACAGATCGGGCGTCTTTTGGATTTTATTGCCGAAGTTGGCGAACTCGATAACACTATCGTCGTGTTGGTGTCAGACAACGGAGCCAGTGCCGAGGGTGGGCCTGACGGATCCATCAATGATGTCCGGCTAGCTAACCTCGACCCAGCTACGACCGACGAGATGTTCGACAGAATCGATGAGATCGGTGGGCCCTCTACCCACAACAACTATCCGTGGGGTTGGACGATGGCGGGTAACACGCCGTTTCGGCGCTGGAAGCGTGAGGTGCATGAGGGTGGAGTGGCCGATCCCTGCATTGTGGCGTGGCCTGCGGGTCGGCTCGATGAAGGTAGCATTCGACACCAGTATACGCATGCCATAGACGTGCGAGCCACCATACTTAGCCTGCTCGAGATCCAAGAGCCTGCCGTGATCGACTATGTTCCACAAGCTAGCGTTGATTCGTTGAGTTTTGCACCGCTGTTAGCCAAGGGATCCGAGGAGTTGGATCCGCTTCGAACGACGCAATACTACGAGATGTTCGGATCTAGGGCTGTTTACCACGATGGCTGGAAGGCGGTTACTTTTCATCCGATCGCCCCGCTGTACGACGACAAAAACCCCAACGATAGCTTTGATGATGATGTGTGGGAGCTCTACCATGTTGCCACCGATCTGTCAGAGACAGATGATGTGGCGGCACAGCATCCTGAGTTGTTGGCCAACCTGGTCGAGCTATGGTGGCGAGAGGCCGAGCGCAATCAGGTGTTGCCACTCGACAACAGGATACTGTGGGCGCTCGTGCACCCAAAACCAGATCAGCGCAACCTCTCTGACCGGATGCGTTACTTCCAAGGCGCATCTCAGGTGCCAGAGCTGGTGGCGATCGATCTAAAGTATCGATCCCATCGCATAGTGATAAACTTCGCGCTCCCAGTCGGGATAGCGGCTGAAGGTGTTCTGCTAGCACAGGGATCATCGCTCGGTGGTTGGTCGCTCTACTTGCTTGATGGACGACTGACTTACACTCACAATCTGTACGGGAAGACTCGGCAGACGATTGCGACTCCAACACTGGTCACCCATGGGGAGCATGTTGCTGTCTTTTGTTTTGACAAGGATCGCCGAGACGGTGGGAGTGCGAGCCTCTCACTCGACGACGGGCAAGTGGTGTCGATCAACATTGATCACGTGCCACCAGCGGGTTTCAATGGTGTTGGTGCTGGGCTGACCTGTGGGTATGAGTGGGGACCTTCCGTCGGTGTCGGCTACGAGGCGCCGTTTGCCTTTCGAGGGAGGATTGAAAGTGCAGTGATCGAGGCGCTTGGACCCAAGGTCAGAGATCCGTTGGCAGAGATTGAAGCGATTCTCTCACAACAGTAGTCGGCACTTGGCCTCGAGCGATGATGAGATCCAATAGTTATACTGTATCTAACGATATAACGTTAAAGGAGATGACTATGCACGAACACAGGATGCACCAGCACCGAGCTCATCAGGATGGGTGTAGCTGTGGCGATCGCCATGGCGGTGGAGATGCGATGATCCACGAACATCGGATGGATGGCGGTTGGGTCGATTCAGGAGCGCGAAGACGAAGGTCTCCCCGGGGCAGAGTTCGTCGCGAGATGTTGATCCTCCTCCAGGATGGCCCCAAGCATGGTTACGAACTTATGCAGTTGATCTCGGAGCGTAATGGCGGGGTTTGGCAACCTAGCCCTGGGTCTATATACCCAACCTTGTCGATGCTTGAGGATGCCGGCTTGATCGTTGGCCGAGAGGAGAATGGCCGAAAAGTCTACACTCTGACTGATGCCGGCCGAAGCGAGGCCGAGGTCCTCGTGTCTGAGCCTGATGCTGGGGGCAGTGGCCGAGGAGTTGATCTAGGTCGAGAGATTCGCGCGACCTTCCAAGCGCTACGGCAGCTGGGAATGGTTGGCACTGTCGAACAGAGGCAACGCGGGCTACAGCTCTTGGCTGGTTTGCGTCGTGATATTTATCGAATGCTCGCTGAAGACCCGCCGAACTCTGATCAGTGACGACGCGTTAGCTAATTGCACTAGATTGCCAAAACTCGGAGCCTGACTTTTAGGCGTCTTTAGGTGCTGTATGCGTCTCGGTGCCACCAAGTAGAGGACCCCAGTAGGATCCGACAACGCGAGGTGCGAGCTTTGTCTGCGCAACAGGTGGATCGTATACGGCGATGTCCAGAAGCAGCGGGATCTGGATGCTGTGGAGTCCAGAGGCGGCAGGTAGCAGGTATGAATCAGGGACGGTCGCACTATGTCGCCAGGTGAAGGCGGTGTTTTGAGCACTTGAACTGATCAGATCAACGTGGAGCGTGAACACGGCGAGTGCCCCACCGTCAGCGGTGGTGAGCGCAACCATCCGTGGGTGCAGCGCGGTCACGGTGGCACTAGTGGCTACCTTTTGCGCAGAACTGGGTGAGAGGTAGGGGTTGGTGGAGAGGCCAGGGAGCGACCAACACTCGGCTGAGGTTGAGAAGTCGGCTTGCTTTAGGCCACGTGACAATACTCCCTGTTGGTAGTAGGTGGTCAGGGCTAACGCGTAGTACTTCGAAAGTCTATCTATAGGGATAGATAGGGCGGAGGAGCTTTGGGGCTCGAGACCCAGACTCCCGCTAAGAACCTTGACTTTAGGCAGTAACGTCTTTGTTACCGTCGGCTCATCGGTTACTCGCCAAGGAGCAGTGGATGAGTTTTTTGCAAATACTCCAAGAAATCGACAGGCAGAGCGATTAGCGGTCTTTGGGGAGCTGGTGTATTGGGAGTCGACGGTAACGAGCAGCTTTGGATATCTCTTTTTGTTCTGCTTGAGAACTACGCCGCGATCGAGCTCCTCATAGAAGGGCTTGTAACTCGTCCCTTGTGCGGTCTGGTAGCCAGCATCGCGTGAGAGCCGGAAGTCGGTGTTGTCGATGGCCGCAGCCGTTCCTTGCTCATCACCGTTTTGACGGGCGATACTGAGCGTCCGGTTGGCCTGGTTGTTTGCAGTGGAGTAGCTACGAACAATCTGGCTAAAACTCCCTTGCTGTGAATTCGATGATGTGAGTGTGACTGTCGCCGTCGATGTTTGCCCACAGGCAGCCATAAATATCCCGCCAAGAGAGACGATAGCCACCGAAGCCTGCCATCTCGGGCGACGTGAGTGGTGGGGTATAGCGGAATAGGACGCCATTGAGCTGACGGATCCGGTGGACCGATTAGACCTCATCTGAGGAGGACACACCTTCTGGGAGATTCATAGGGAGGTCGTCTTTCGACCAAGGTTTGCATCCCTCTACGCTAGCCGCACAGAATGCGTGGTTAAACCGTGTGCTGGTGCTCTGGCTTCAGGTTAGCGAGCTGCAACTTTGTGGCTGTGCACTTGATGTCTAACTAATGTTCAGTTGTCCTCCGGGTAGTAGGGTGTGCGTGAGCTGCCATCTGGATCCTCCGGGGTACGGTTCCTCAAGTGTCGAAATGGGACATGCGTCTGGCCAGAGAGCCGCGATCCGCTCCAGGGAGCAGGAACGGCATCGGTGCGGTGTGCGAGGAAGTAAGCTGCCGCCTCGTAGTTAACTCTCCACGCGCGAAAATGGATCCATGCCTCCTCCTTCTCGCGCTCCATCGGAAAGTCGGCGGCTAAGAGCCTGTCGAAGCCACGATCAAATTCGCCGCGAGTAAGCACGACCGGATCCGTCGGCCCAGGGTCTTCGTTCACTTCGTTGCCAAGTGCAGAACTGAGTCTACGAAAGCAGAGATAACCCATCCGCAGTGCAAGTCTGGCCTCGATCGGTGTGCGGTCGGGGGCAACCGCATGAAACAAAGCCGCCGAGTCACAGACTGCGAGCAGGGCGATCACCCATGATGAGTAGGCACTCGGTGAGCGAAATAACATCAGAGCCGGATAGCTAGCGTGGCTCTCCTGAACATCGGCAGCCCAACGTTCCCACTGACGATAAAAGTCTGGCAACTCATCCATGAGCGACATGAGTTCGGCGCGTGCAAGTATCTCCGGACCCCAAACGGGCTCTCCTGCTCGGGCGACAAGCATGGTCACCTCGGTCTCGCGCCGGTTGTAGGCGCCATAGAGGGTCGGCAGGTAGGCGATCTGTAGCGCGACGATGAAGAGGCCGGTGAGCCCGGCAAGTATGTCGATCACCTGAGTCCACCCTGCAGGTGTACTCACGATACCTAAGGTCACCAACGATGACCCTGCTTGTCCAAGCGATGCAAACGGATTGTGAACCACCGGGAGCATGAGGAGTCCAAGTGCAACGATGTAACCCATGACCCAGACACCAAGGAGAAGGAGAAGGGAGACGGGGCCCTCATAGGCGAGTATCCGATCGCGAAATTCGTAGTTAGTGATTCGCTTCCGTGCGAGCTGCCCGGGTATGGTAAGGCTGCGAATAACGAGGCGAAGCAGGTTAGAGCGATCTATCCGAGGAACGAGCAGTGATCGGATGACGTTTAGCGATAGAACGAGGTAAGTGATTCCGCCGACTATCGCGAGTAGAATTCGTACCGGACCCAAAACCTAGGCCTAGCTCTCTACCGACGGCTGATGCCCGGTGGTCCAGAACCGTTTAGAGCTAGCGTCGACCGTTCTGGCGTTCCCAAACATGGGTTCATGCTACTCCAGTTGGTGATCGCAGTCGGATGCCGGTGGGCGTCTAAGTTCGCCGTCGCCGACAAGAGGATGACCGCCCTAGCAGGTAGCCTGTTAACTACGACGAAAGGAGTATTGCATGGAACTGCGACAATTAGGACACCAGGGTCTACAGGTATCGATGTTGGGACTCGGTTGCATGGGCATGAGCGAGTTCTACGGGCCCGCCAACGACGCACAGTCGATCAACGTTATCCATCAGGCAATTGAACTTGGCATAACGTTCCTCGACACCGCCGACATGTATGGCCCGTTCATCAACGAGCAGCTGGTTGGTCGTGCCTTGCGCGGACGACGAGATCAAGTAGTGTTGGCGACAAAATTCGGTAATGTCCGTGGTGAGCACGGCGAATTTCACGGGGTGAGCGGAGACCCTGACTACGTCCGACGAGCCTGCGATGCTTCTCTGCAGCGTCTAGGTGTAGACGTTATCGACCTCTACTACCAACATCGCGTTGATACCAAGGTGCCGATCGAGGAGACGGTAGGGGCGATGGCGGAGTTGGTCGCAGCCGGAAAGGTTCGCTACCTTGGGCTATCCGAGGCCTCGGCAGCTACGATTCGCCGGGCCCATGTTGTGCATCCGATCAGTGCGCTCCAAAGCGAGTATTCGTTGTGGACGCGAGACCCAGAGGCAGAGATCATCGCTACGCTTAGAGAACTCGGAGTTGGCCTTGTCGCCTATTCTCCGCTCGGTCGAGGCTTCTTGACCGGAGCCATTCAGAGCATTGATGATCTCGACGAGAGTGATACTCGGCGCAGACACCCTCGCTTTCAGGGTGAGAACTTCGCTAAGAATCTTGAGCTCGTTGCTACAATTCGCGACATTGCGACGCGTAAAAGCTGTACCCCTGCCCAAATCGCCCTTGCATGGCTCTTTGCCCAAGGCGACGATATCGTGGCGATACCGGGTACGCGGAGTCTGGACCGTCTGGCCGAGAACGCTGCGAGTGCAGAGATATCTTTGGAGCCGACAGAGCTTGAGGAGATCGAGCGTGCGTTTCCAGTTGGAGTAACGGCCGGCGATCGCTATCCAGACATGTCAACGGTTAATAGGTAGTAGCGCTTGGGCCAACGGTTATGCGCAGCTTATAGAAGTTGACTAAGCCGCTCTCTTGAGCGCTCCACGCTCCGTTGGCCCGCCGTGATCAGAAGGTTGCTGTGACGAAAATCGAGAGCGTCGATCGAATCAGCTGTTCCACACTCCAGGACTACGATCGATACTGACTCTGGAAGATTGGCAAGCTCCACTTTGGTGAGCGAGAGCTGGGTGAGCGCGTAGCCCATCAGCAGCGTCGCGAGTGGCCGACCCTTGCTGTGAAATGAGGGAGTCAATGATCCGCAGAGCAGCAAAACGATCCGGTTCGCACCGAGTTCAACGGCGTGTTGAACCGGATTGGGGTTGACCATACCCCCATCGATGAACCGCCTACCTCCCAGGCGCAAGGGGGGTAGAACGCCTGGGATGGCGGCAGAGCCATAGAGGATGTCCACGATGGGGCCCTCGTCGAACCAGCTCTCTTCACCAGAGTAGGCGTCGGCGAGTAGGACATGTAGTGGTATCTTTGTGTCGGCCACGTCGCGCATGTCGAGGTTATCGCCGATGAGTTTGCGCAGAGGAATGGATGGATGGACGGACTCTCGATCGCTGAGATAACGGAGTGTGCGTCTGCGAGGGAAGAGAGACTGTAACGGTGCTCCGAGCCAAAGGTCGTTCAGTTTTCTCACGCCGTCTAAGTTCGGCTGCTCCCCGAAGACGGCTGCATTGAGGGCACCGACCGAGACTCCAAGCAAAAGGTCGGGTATCATCCCTAGCTTAAGAAGCTCGCGGAGCATGCCAACCTGACAGGCACCGCGAGCTCCTCCTCCGCCGAAGACGAAAGCTAATGAGGTATCTGTAGGCACGCGCTCAACTGGGCGACTCTGGGTCGCGCTCACTCTGCGAGGACACCGAGCAGATATCGGGGTCGGTCAACGAGGTCCCAAGATCACGCGAGAATCTGTCAAGTAAGGCGATCAAAGCATCTATGTCAGCCTGATCCCACGATGTGAGCGCGTCGTTAATTACCGCGAGTCGGGCTTGGACGAGTTGATCGAGAATACTTCTGCCTAGTGGCGTTAGGCGCACCTTTGAGACTCGTCCGTCCGACTTGTCTGGAGCCCGCTCAATCAGGCCGCGTGACTGTAGAAGCTTGAGTTGGCGTGATACCGTCGAGATATCAAGGTTGAGTGCCGATGCGATCTCAGATACTCGCTCCTCGCCCCGTTCGCCGAGCAAGACGAGTTGCCAGAATCCGGAACCGATGGCATAGGCGAAGTCGGACTCATCCCCGATGGATATGCGCAGTCGTCGGAGCGATTGCCCGAGCGTGAACAGCACCTCGTCAAGTGCACCAGAGGTTGTGGAGGTTGAGGCGGGCATCGGAACTCCTTGGTCAGGTCCACCTGGATCGTCTAATCATTGTAACAGCGTTGCGCGCAAACTAGGAACCTATCCAGCTTTCGTATAAACTCACTCTTTAGCTCAAGTTCATAGAGGAGGACCCGTGCACCGTCTTGATGAGGAGACGCTCCAGCTCGAGAAGGCTATCGTCCAGTACGCTTTGGAGCGCGTCGCCCTCCAGCCTCCACCACTTGATGGTCCAAAGAGCGAGGCGGAACTCCAGGCGTTGTATGGACCAAATGTGACTGAAGAAGGCATAGGTGGAGAGGAGGCCCTTCGTCGTTTCATCGAGGGTTACGCTCCAGCAACGCTATCGAGCGACCATCCTCGCTTTCTCGCATTTGTTCCAGTTGCTCCTACCAAGGCCTCGATACTCTTTGATATGGTGGTAGCGGCCTCCTGTATCTCTGGAACCTCTTGGCTGGAGGCGGCC
>DAHXNM010000035.1 GCA_027365375.1 Ferrimicrobium sp.
GCCGTCTGAGTAGGTGGAGCCGTAGTTGGTAGCGTTACCAAAGTTGAAGACCCTACCATCTTTACCAACCATCCAGTAGCCCTTACCATCAGGGGTAGCGGCCATGCCGACGATTGGAGCGTTGAGCGGACGGGATCCGGACAGACCGGTGATGCCGTCTGAGTAGGTGGAGCCGTAGGTTTGTGCCGCAAAACCATAGATCGAGCCGTCGGCTCCTGCAAGCAGATAACCTGCGCTTGCAACTGTCGTACTAGTGAGGTGCGATGGTGGTAGCGACGTGCTAGTCACCCTCCCCTGTGCCGGGACCGCGATAGCGGCGAGAACGAGTACGAGGCTGATGGCCAACGAGCTTAGGCTAGTTTTAAGGCCGTGTCTGAACATGATACCCCCAGGCAACGGTCAATCGACGGTAGTTATGTTCCCCTCTATCGTCAGTTGGAGTCCAACTATTAAGCGAATACATCCAACAAGTGTTCAATAAAAAGGTTCCCCAACATGAATAGGCTGTAAAGATCGACGCTAACTTGCCGAGAGATCGACTATCGAGAGGTCGACCAGGAGGTGGTAACGGGGCCGTTACAACCACAAAGCGTTCGTCGTTTTCTGGATAGGCGTATGGATGTGCTCATGGTGGGAGAGCAGCATCTGTTGGGGAGGTTGTTGAGTGTCGCAGGTGGGGTCCACCCCACGGTGATTCGTAAAGTCCCTGGTTGAAAGTCACCAGCGGAGACTGACAACCATAGGTCTACTGACATCGCAAGCCCGATCTCCCGCGTGTGGTACGCATTCCGTTGTCTTCTGGCGTCTTTGTCGTCTTCGTGGCAATAGGAAACCAGGGTGGGGGTCCAAATATGACGAATTGGTTGGAGTTTGGTTACATGCCGAGCAATGCGAGCGGCCGGGCACGCGCCCGTGTCGGTGCCCCAGAGTTCGGCGCTTGCCAGTCTCCTCGCCAGCGGGCCATATGCTTTAAGTAGCCGGGCAACCTCCTCATAACCCTAATCGGCCCATAGGCACATCACGAGGGTGAAATACACGACCACCCGCGCTGGGAGCAACCGATGACGTTGCCCTACCCTCCCAGCCCTCTGGATTACCTCGTCGATGAGCGTTGGCGGGAACATCGAGGTCAATACCCCGATGGCCATCCGATCCGTGAGACGCTCGCCATCGGAGACCTTGACCTGACCAACTCTTGGCATAGACCAAGCTGAGCACAAGGTGATCTTAACTAAGTGGTATTGGGACTAAATATGATCTGACGATAGCTTTCAAAAGCAGCACGAACGAGCTTGGCGTCTAAAACAGCCACTGAACAGCTCCGATATCTGGAGCGGGCGACGGGAATCGAACCCGCGTTCTCAGCTTGGGAAGCTGATGTTCTGCCGCTGAACTACGCCCGCAATGTTGAGATTCCTCCAACATCCCTCAATCAGGTGTCGGAAGCGTCAACCTCTAAGGGTTAGTGTAATTGAAGTATGATTTTGTCCGATCGATCCATCATCGCAGCTCTCGAGAGTAAACGTGTCATCATCGACCCCCTAGCTGAGAACGCCATCCAACCTTCGTCTGTCGACCTTCGCATTGGCAACAAGTTTCGAGTCTTTCGGAACTACTCCAAAGGCCTAATCGACGTCCGAGAACCTCTGGATGACCTGACTGAATTGCTAGAGGTAGAGACTGGTGGGGCGCTGATGCTTCACCCCAACGAGTTTGTCCTCGGTGCTACCGTAGAGCGAGTCTCTATAGGTGCCGACCTCGTAGGGCGGCTGGAGGGAAAGTCATCGCTTGGGCGGCTCGGACTCCTGATTCACTCAACCGCAGGGTTCGTCGATCCTGGCTTCTCCGGCACCATCACGCTAGAACTCTCCAACGTAGCCAATCTGCCAATAAAGATCTACCCGGGGATGAAAATCGGACAGATCTCATTCTTGGAGATGACGACGAAGGCGGACAACCCCTATGGTTCAGATGGATTGGCCAGCAAGTATCAGGGGCAAGACGGACCAACGCCAAGTCGTTATCAACTCGACATTTAACATGTGGGTTGCTAATCTATGTTACCGATCAGTAATATGTAGATGAGCTTGATGGTCATGTCTGCAAATCAACGAGAGGAGAGGGAATGAACATCCGTCTCATTGTCGGCCTAGTTATCATCGTCGTATCACTGATCCTGGTGGCGCGGCGTGGTCTCTACCTTTATAACATCGTCCGAGCCGGTAAAAGGGTGGAGCGTGGTCGCACCACCGCCGAGCAAGGGGTAAAGGCGGAGGCAGTTGAGGTGCTGGGCCAACGCAAGCTGTTGACCAAGACCGTGCCGGGTGTCGCTCACTTCTTTACTTTTTGGGGATTCACCATCCTTTTGGCTACCATCATCGAAGCTATTGGCTCACTCTTTGACCGCCACTTTGCGATACCATTCATCGGCCATGACAGCTGGTTGGGATTTCTCGAAGACTTCTTCGCACTCGCCGTTCTCATCGCGGTGTGCGTATTTAGCGTCATCCGCATCAGGGAAGCTCCGGAGCATCGCAACCGCGACTCCCGATTCTACGGATCCCACACCAGAACCGCCTGGATCACCCTTGGCTGGATCGCCGCCGTGATCATCACCCTGTTCGCCTATCGTGCCTTTCAGGTAAACGCGGGTGACTTCCCATACTCAGATTTTGCGTTCATGTCCCATGTCTTGTCGATCCCTTTCCGGCACATGGGCCCGCACACCAACTACACCCTTGAGTCCATCTTCTTGGTAGCCAACATCGCGGTCATCTTTAGTTTCATGATCTTCGTTGTCCACTCCAAACACCTACACATCTTCACGGCTCCACTCAACGTGGCTTTTGCTCGGCGCCCGATCGCGCTTGGCGCACTCGCCACCACCCCGAACATGGACCCAGAGACGCTTTCAGAAGAGGACGTATTCGGGGTTGGAACGATCGAACAGACGACCTGGAAGCAACGGCTAGACCTGCTGGCGTGCACCGAATGTGGCCGGTGTCAAGAACAATGCCCGGCTTGGGGAACGGGCAAGCCTCTCTCTCCCAAGCTCCTCATTATGAGCCTGCGCGAAAAGATGCTCTCTGGCACATCGACAGATGACGTTCTCGTGCCTGACGTGATAGACCCAGACGTGTTGTGGTCTTGCACAACCTGTGGCGCCTGCGTGGAGGCGTGTCCAGTCGACATCGAACACGTCGACACGATCGTTGATATTCGACGCTACCAGGTACTGATGGAGTCGAGTTTCCCCTCTGAGGCAAACTCGATGCTCAGAAACATTGAGAATCAGGGTGATCCATGGGGACTCGGTGCCAGCCACCGTGCAGATTGGATGCAAGGGCTAGACTTTGACATTCCCGTCGTCACCGACACCATCAGCTCCGAGACTGAGTACCTCTTCTGGGTCGGTTGCGCGGGCGCGCTTGACGAGCGGGCCCAACGGGTGACACGGTCTATCGCCACACTGCTCCATGGTGCAGGCGTCAACTTCGCCGTCCTCGGGCCACGTGAGAGCTGCACCGGAGACCCCGCACGTCGAATCGGTAACGAGTACCTCTATCAGACACAAGCGCAGACCAACATAGAGACCCTCAACGCCGTTGGGGCACGCAAGGTGATCGTCTCCTGCCCACACTGCTTTAACTCAATCGCCAACGAGTACCCGGGACTTGGTGGCAACTACGAAGTTGTTCACCATTCCCAGCTGCTTAGCCGGTTGATCGCAGATGAGCGCATAAAACCAAATAAGCCAGTAGACAAAACCGTCACCTACCATGACCCCTGCTATCTCGGTCGTCATAACCACGTCTATGACGAGCCTCGATCTGTGCTGGAGTCGATTCCAGGCGTTCACTCTAGAGAGATGAAGCGTTGCCGTGAAAAGGGCTTCTGCTGCGGAGCTGGAGGGGCTCGCATGTGGCTTGAGGAGAACATAGGCAAACGGATCAATCTAGAACGGACAGATCAGGCACTTGAAACCGGTGCGGATGTCGTCTCAACTGCATGCCCGTTCTGCATGATCATGCTCGACGATGCCATGAAGGCACGCCAAGCAGACGGGAGCGCAGATCCGAACAAGCAGGTGCTCGACGTCGCTCAGATCCTAACGAGTTCGCTCTAGCCTTTCTTGGTGCTCGACTTGGCTAACGGCTTGGTGATCGGAAGCCCATTAACGCCAACTACATACCAGATGCCACCCTTACCTTCGGCATTGATCTCACCAGGCTTGGTGTCTAAACGATATCGATAGAGCGGTCGTCCTCCGTACGATACCTGTTCCCATGAGTTATTAGCCGTCAACACCCCAAGGTCAGCAGCCAATATGCCTGGGCCGGCCTGAGGAGCACCGTTGGTCAGTTCAGGGGGAAAGGCATCGAGACAGATCTTGAAGCACTTGCTATCACGAAACTCATCACCGAGTCGGATATAGAGCGTGTAACCGCTTTTGGTCGTCAATATCTTTCCGTATGGTGAGTTTCTGATCCCAATCGTAGATGGGTACTTCGGGTCACCATTTACGTAGTTTGGATAACTAATCGGCCCGTAATTTGGGATTGGGAAGCCAGCTCCGTCATAGGACGATGCTGTTTTTGGAACACCAAAACCACCGAGCAACTTCGCTGTAGCATTGTTGCCGGACCCCGAGGCACCCGCGGGCCCATTGCTAGGTGTCAGCGATGCACCCGCAGATGCAGGACCGTACTGTCCATTAGAAAAATGACATGCCGAGAGCGTAACCGCTAAAGCACCTACCACCGCTACGCCACGCAAGAACTTACCCAAAACCAACATTCCTACTAGGCTAAACCAGAGTCACAGATAATAAGCCCTTCTGGGTCTTGGCCACTCAGCGAGTACCGAGGGATACACAAGAAAGAGAGTCCGGACCGGTGGTAGAGGCGGTAGTTGTCATTCTGGTGGGTCTTGCGATCGGCACAGTACCTCCCAGGTGGCTTCGTCTTCCGGAGCCTATGGTCTTGCTCTTCATAGGGGCGCTCCTAAGAGTACTGCTTGGCGTACACGCCAACGGCGACGCATTCAAGGTGGCCGCCTATATCGGCCTCTTCGCACTGCTATTTGGAGTCGGAGTCGAGCTCTCAGACCTAGGCCATCGGCCACTCACCCCACTCGGGCTTGGCTTGGCTTCGATGGGCGCAATCGTCCTCACAGGTCTCGGCCTAGTAGCGCTGCTCACTCTTGATACAACACCTATTCGCGTAGCCCTAGCGATCGTCCTGAGCTCGATTCCAACCTCGGCAGGGATAGCGGCTCGACTCATACGGCCTCACGGCACCGGTGAAGGAAGTGGCTACGCCACCATCATCTCCGCCGCAGTTGCAGATGACTTCTTTGGAATTACCCTTCTCGTATTGGCACCGCTATTAGCCGTAGGTGCCACCCTTGACCTGACCAGCAGCCCAGCCATAGCGCTTGTCGCCTCTGTGATAGTGGTCGTGGCGATGCTGCTGATACGACCAAACAGCGTCCCTCTCAAGTTGGTGAAGCTCTGCGTACTCACCATTGCTGGGATCGTCAGCGGAGTATCGGCTGCACTGCTTGGCGTCTTCGATGGGCACGAAACCGCATCCCATCTCCCCAAAAAGTTCCGACGTTGGTTGCCAACCCTTGAGCGACTCCTACCGACGATGTTCTTCATAGTCGCCGGTTACGACATCCGCCTTGGTCTGTTCGCCCATACTAGCGTTCTCCTCTCGGCGGCTCTCATCATAGCCGCGCTCCTCATATCGCGCCTGGCTATCACTGTCGTAGCACCAGACGATCTGCGGGTCCGGCTAGCCGTGGGTGCCGGTATGATCGCACGAGGAGAGGTAACGATAGCAATGGCTCTCGTTTTTCTTCAGTCGCACGTAATATCAAGCTCTAACTACGCGAGCTTGATGGTGGTGGTGCTCGCCTCTACCGCCCTATCAGCGCTGACACTGCGACTAAACCGGCTAGGACGGTGAACCCTTAGAGATCTCGCTAGCTGGTGGCTTCTTGATCGCCACCTTCTCACCGAAGTGAGAGAACTGGACGGTGGAGGTAACGGTCACTTTGGTGCTCGAGGAGGAGACAAGTTCCGTCTGATTCACCTGAACTACCTGACCCTTGCTATTGAGATAGGCGGTGAAGGTATCGGAGCTCAAACCAGTCAGCGAAGTCGCCATTGAAGAGGTGAGCTTCTTCTTGTGTGACGATAGATCAGATGCCGTGAACACTCCTCGATAGCCGGTCGTCGACTGGCCCAGGACCTTGATCCCAGCGACCTTCTTGACAGTAGGGGTCGCTCGCAACAAAGAGGAGATCGAACCGGGAGATGTCGCCGGAAACGGCTGTTTTTGGGCATACCACTTCTTTTTGAAGTAGATCCACTCAGTGCTGCCAATACGAGTCACGCCAACCTTCTCACTCTGGCTTTGGCCAGACAGACTCACCGAACTCGTAAGGTTTGCCGTGGCCAGATGGGCACTATAGTTCTGATCACCACAACCTTGCAACTGCGTGCTATCGGCGCCGCTGGTAGCCTGAGTGACAAAACAAAAGTGGACCTCCTGGTTTGTCAGGGTAGCCGCATCCGTGCTCACTGGATTGCCGCTGCTACTACTTGAGCCGCAGGCGGCCAAAAGAAGCCCCGCTACCGGGACGAGAAGAAGAAGTCTCTTCACTGTATTGATTTCCTTCCTTGACGAAACGTTAACAACAACGCCGCCAACGCAATTAAAAATGTCAAGTAAACACCGTAGGAGGGACCATATGCAGCTGGAACCTCAGTGGAGTGGTATGAACCGGGCCCAATCGTCAAGTACAGAGCAGCACCCGCAAACATCAACCCCGCTCCAACCACTCTCCATGCCCCCAAAGGAATCTTTGGAGTATGCCGAGCAAAAAACGCATCATCGGAGGTGAGGACAAAGGCGAGCAACAGCACACCCAGAACGGTCAAATAACCCCAACTATTGAAGCCATCCGTCGTCCCAGAGATGTTCAAGATCGCGAAGGTATGCCAAGGAAGAAACAGGGCGATTGCAACCGCCACCACACTGACTGAAAGAATACGATCCTCAGCCCTCAGTCGCTTCCAAATAATTTTCAAACAACGCCCTCCAACAGCCAGTCTAGACGGAGCTGCTTTCGCGACCAGTTGCGAGCGCGCACCGATTCTCAGCGACATCTCTAGGGGAGGTTGCCGATCTATCATCGCCGACACGATAGCTACAAGGGGCGTAGATCAGAATTTTGTTGTATACTACAAGGGTATTGGTATTCATCAGCTAGTAGCCGCGGGATCGGAGGGAAGATGCGTGAACATACCATCAAGGCCCTGATGATCGCCTACATTGCCCTGTTTGGCGCCCTGTTGATCGACGGTATCGCGTGGCCGACTAACAACGTCAACATCTACGGGATAAGTTATTACCTGGTCCACATAAAGACATTTTTCCCGTTGGCGCTGGGCTTTCTGATCTGCATAGGTCTGGTTATTCACGTAGGCCGCCAACTTCCAGGTGACGAGCAGCCCTTCCGAACGCTGCGTACAAGCTTCATCGCGATCGGCGTACTCATGGTAGGCATTATGCTCACCCCTTACACCTGGAACACATTCTTCAATTGGGCACACATGACTCTTGGGGCTGTGCTCTTTGTGATCCAGCTAGCCGTATCGATCTGGATCACCTCGCGTTGGGTACACGGTGGTTTCAATTGGAGCATGGTCATCGTACAGCTGATCGGCGGTATCTTGGCTATGTTCTCGCTCCCGGATAATGGAATCAATCTCCTGATGCCTGGTGAGATAATTTTTCAATTCGGCTTTGCGATTCTTCTACTCTCCTCCCTCTCTCGACTCCTCACAAACCTCCCCATCGGGTATCAGACCACCGACATCAGCTCCGAAGCCACTCACGGCCTACGAAGCCCTAATCGACCACATCTGC
>DAHXNM010000048.1 GCA_027365375.1 Ferrimicrobium sp.
GGACACCCTCTCAACGAGGTCATCAGCACCGACGACATCAGCGCCTGCGTCTCTAGCCTCGGTTGCCGCCTCGCCAGCGGCGAAGACTGCGATGCGGACCGTTCGGCCGGTGCCGTTGGGCAACGAAACCGTCCCACGAACCATCTGATCGGCCTTGCGAGGATCTACCCCGAGTCGAACAGCCAGCTCGACGGTCTCATCAAACTTTGCCTTGCTGATCGCCTGCACCAACTCCACGGCTTCGCGCGGCAGATACAACTTCTCAGCATCTAGCTTGGCAATCTGCTCTTTATATACTTTTCCAGCCATTATTACTCCAAACTCTTCGATTCAGTTACCCAAGAATCGCACTACTCTGCGACGGTGATGCCCATAGAGTCAGCGGTACCAACAACCTGCTTCATCGCTGACTCAAGGTCAAAGGCGTTCAAATCCGGCATCTTGGTTTTGGCGATCTCCTCGA
Source organism: Ferrimicrobium sp. (assembly GCA_027365375.1). GTDB lineage: Bacteria > Actinomycetota > Acidimicrobiia > Acidimicrobiales > Acidimicrobiaceae > Ferrimicrobium. The sequence continues at coordinate 464 of DAHXNM010000048.1, forward strand.
CCTGGTCCCTGGTCACGGTACCAACCAGTTCTCGACGATTAGTGGCAGAACCCTTATCGAGACCTGCGGCCTGCTTCAACAGCTCGGATGTGGGAGGCGTCTTTAGGATGAAGCTGAAGGAACGATCTTCGAAAATCGTCACCTCTACCGGCACGACCTGGCCACGCTGCGACTCGGTCGCAGCGTTATACTGCTTCACAAACTCCATCGTTTGGATACCGTGGGGCCCCAAAGCAGTACCAACCGGTGGTGCTGGTGTTGCCGCTCCAGCGGGCAAATTAATCTTGACAATGGCTGCGACACGTTTCTTCGCCACGATGACTGAACTCCTTACATTGAACCAGACAAGTATATAGGGCGATGAGCAGAGAGATCTCGCGCACAGCCCAACTACTGGAAGACAAATCTAAATTTTTGTGACCTGAGAGAAATCTAGCTCCACTGGCGTCTCTCGGCCGAAGATATTGAAAAGCACCTTCAACTTCATCTGATCTGCGTTGATCTCCGAAATCTGTCCCGAAAAGTCCGCCAATGGACCCTCCTTGACCTGCACCGTATCACCGATATCAAAACCATGGGCGGGCTTGCGAACCGTAGCCGTGCGCATCTCCTCAGGCGTCTTGAACGCCAGCATCGACTCCACCTCGCGCTTGGACAGAGGGGTGGGCTTCGACCCCGAACCCACGAACGAGGTTATGCCAGGTGTATTACGGATGGCAGTCCATACCTCGTCATCCATATCAGCACGCACCATAACATAGCCGGGAAAGACTTTACGGCGAACCGATACGCGCTTGCCGTTCTTGATCTCAGCTACATCCTCCATCGGGATTTCCACCTCATAGATGCGTTCATCGAGGTTGAGAGACTTCACCCGTGCAAAAAGATTCGTCTTTACTTTATTTTCGTAGCCGGAATAACAGTGGACCACGTACCAGGCTCCAGCACGGTCATATGGAGACTCGATGGCCTCCGCCTCCATCTCATCGGTGTAGTCATCTGAAGCTTCAGCATGGTCGCTGGCTTCAGCATGGTCGCTGTAGCCAACACCGGCATCGCCAAGCCCAAGCGAATCATCATCCGCACGCTGGGTATGGGCACCGTATTCGGCACCTTCTCCGGACGCATCTATTTGAGATGATCCACCTGTTACTTCTTCGTCTGAAATTTGCTCGTCTGACACCGCTACCACTCTCACAATCTCCTGTATCAACCGTACAGTTTGGTTACGCCGGTTGAGAACAGGAGGTTCAACAAAAAGATAAGACCAACGACCAGCACCAACGTCACGAACACGACGGTGGCATAGCTACGCACCTGCGCACGTGTCGGCCAATCTACCGCTTTTAGCTCGGTGATCACTGAGCTAAAATAACGCCGAATGCGGCCCTTCTCTTTAGGTCGCTTCGTCTTAGAGCGCCGTACGGCCTCTTGCTTCTTCTCGGGCGCCATCTGCTGGCGCGCCATCAACCGCTTTGTCTCGCGATTCACGTCAAAACCTCATACTTCACACAACTAGCCGCCTTACCAGCAGGGCAGGAGGGACTCGAACCCCCAACCCCCGGTTTTGGAGACCGGTGCTCTACCAATTGAGCTACTACCCTTTATGGCCTACCAGCTTATCAGGGGATCCCCATGGTTTGCACCCTCTGCGCTGGAGACTGCGGCTTCTTGGGCAAACAATAAGGCAAGTTGCTTCCGCGCGCGGTAGAGTCGAACCTTGACGTTAGCCTCAGTCTGTGAGGATACTTCGGCGATCATTCGTACGCTATAGCCCATTCCATAACGCATGACCAGCAACTCGCGTGTCGACTCTGGAACCTTATCCAACAGGGCGATGAGATCTACTGCGGCTGCAGTCGACTCATTGGGATCCTCGCGACTGACGGCTACGGTAGGCGAGCAAACCTCAAGCGAGCACTCTCGAGAGGTCAGACGGTTTCTAGCCCGTAGATGGCCGAGCGCTGAGTTGACCACGATGCGATAGACCCAAGTCTCGTACTTCGAGTCTCCCCTAAACCGCTCTAGTGACCGATATACGTTCAGATAGGCATCCTGGAGAACATCACCGACACTCTCAGCATCCCCCAAAATTCTCATCGCCAAGGTCGCGCTCGCGCGTTGGGTCATCTTGAGGATCTCCTCAAAGCTAGGTTTGAGGTCGCCGACGGCCTGCAATGCCTTAGGCGGGGTCAGCGTGTCTCCTTGTGTAGGGTATGACGGCGATCCCACTGGCAGAACTTGCGCATCTCGATCCGTTCACGATCATTTTGCTTGTTCTTGGTAGTGATGTAGTTCCTGCGCTTGCACTCTTCGCACGCCAAGGTGACCTTCACTCGCTTCTCATTCTTTGCCATTAGTTACCTCTCTTGCCCATAACACTCACGCAACACGACCGAACTCCAAGCTGAAGCCCCTGCTACTAGAGTATCAAGGACTAACCAGTAGCAAGGCTCCAAGGTACGGGATACCCCGAGTACGGGATATTCGGGCTTCTATCGATAGGAGCCATATCCGTACCCTCGTCGCCAGCACTACACCATACTAGAAGGCCTGAAAAACAGTTACCCACTCCCGCAGGACCTACGCCAACATCACGATCAACCAAAATACAGTAGCGGCGGTCGGACTCGAACCGACGACCCCACGATTATGAGCCGTGTGCTCTTACCTACTGAGCTACGCCGCCTTGCAGAGCCCCCTGTCGGAATCGAACCGACGACACCAGCCTTACCATGGCTGTGCTCTGCCG
>DAHXNM010000053.1 GCA_027365375.1 Ferrimicrobium sp.
CAGATGCCCAGGTCATTGACCTATCTCCCAAACATAATAAAAAAGGACAGTCGCTAAGTTAAGAGAGGATTTTGCAAATTTCGGCACTGCGTTCGGGCAGATCAACCTAGTTTCGCAAACGGCCCACCAAGGGCCGGTTGCAAAACTACCCCGCCAACGTTTGCAAAACTCGCCAAAAACTCGGCTGGTCCTGGTCAAGGCACTTAATTGGGGTAGAAATCTCACTAGAGTTATCCCTCTACTCGACAATCGCCCCCAAAACCGCCAAAGTCCCGTTACCGGGACGTGAGAGGTAGATACTCTGTCAGTGGAGATGCTGGTTTCAGAGAGATTGATTTAGGACTTCGGTGATGGCTCCTCATGAGTCCAGTAGTTACCAAGGCGATCTCGTCGTCGAGGTTTGCGCGATCGACTAGGCGTAGCGGTACCTTGGAGCTTATTCTGCAGGAAACTCTTGATCTTGCGGATATTGGCTGCCACGACGATCAGCGTAGTGAATAAGTACTGGTTAGTAAACCCTCGCGCCCGCCTCCTACCCCCATCATGAAGAGCCCCATGGTCGGCGTCCTTGAGATAGCCGTTAAATCCTTCGATGGTGTTACGTGCATGGGAGTAGAGCTTGTGCCACCCGGGACTTCCATAGAGGAGCTTTTGGGCATACTTGGCTCCGAAGGTGCTGGGAAATATAGCCGACTTTTGATTGGTACAAATCTTGTCTGGGTAAGCGGGTGGTGCCATGATTCGAGTAAGGCCAGTGAGGTTCTTTCGCTGAGGCTTCTTAAGCGGACACACCGCAGTCGCCGAGACCCCGGCCGCTGGGCACATCATCGGAACGTATCCATCCTTGTCAGGCCTTGCACTGGGGCGCAAACGATAAGCCCTGCGTTGTTCGATTCGTGCTAAATAGGTCTCTTCATCGATGCGACGTTCCCGATAGTCCTTGGTCGCATCGATGAGCGCCATTGGCATCGCCGGGCAGAACCAACTACCCTCGACTTGGATTGCACCTACATGGTTTCCGCTGATCCCCAACTGATTGCTCTGGTAGTCAAAGCAGACGTCAAAGCCCATCTGCATGAGGGGAATCTGGAGGTTTTCGACCTTGGAGTTGGGCAGATAGGCTCGGTCGGCCACCACGGTCCCTATCGGGTGCGAACGATCAAGGATGGAGCCAAAGATCCTTCTCCCGTGCCCGGAGACGTCGACTCCGGGCCGATCAAAACTGATCCCGAGGATGATCCGGGGGAACTTGGCGTCTGGATTATTGCCTGCTAACACCGCGAGCGTTGCCTCGTAGCTCCAGAACGTTTTACCCCGCTTGCCTTTGCCATCGGCGTGGTGATCGCCTTCTCGAGAGTACCACCCCGCGTCAGGATCCATGCTGACATAAACCGAGCGGACGTTGATGCCTCGTTTGCCATAGGTTGGCACCGGCGTCGCATCGATACAGTAGACATGCATCCATCCTTCGAAGCCATCAGGGCATTGTTGAAGACACCACCGAAAGGTCGCCTCCAGAAGCTGATTACACAGCCAATCCAACACCTTACGCTTTTGCTCACAGGCGCTCTGATCGCGCTCGGCCTCCACTTTTGCCCACTCCTCCTTTGTAAGAAGCCGCCGTTTTGGATAGGGAAAAGGATCGATCAGACTGGTTAGCCGGTTCCACGCCCGCTCAACCCGGAAGTAGAGAGCAGTTGTCGTCCATTCCCCAAGGGTAACTCCGAGCTCACTTAAGACTTCATCGTCGAGGCACTCGAGTAGGTGGGTCGCGTGGGTAAAGAATAACGGTCTATCGAGCAGGGCGAGGGTCAAGACAAGCACCAAGACTGCACGATCATTCAAGGAAGCAGGTCTCCCACCAGGACCCTTCTTCCTTTGCTCACGCTCCATCGCGCGCAGATCGGAAATACTGGTACAGATGTCGGCAAGGTCAACAAGTTCCTCAGCGAACCTCACGGTCTCCTTGATAACGTCCTTATCGAGATCGGTCATCTTCATTGGTCATCTCCGCTACGGCGAAGGGTTTGGCGAAAATCCCAGAGGTCGGGGTCCCCGAGAAATGGCAGGTATCGATTGAACCCCTCAAGACCATCGGTGCCAGAGGCCCTGCGAAGGTTCACGATGGGAGTTCCATGACTCAGGTGATAGCAAATCCAGGTGGCCCGCAACCGTGGTAATGATGGCTTTGGCCCCCTACCGGTGGAGCGCGCAATAAAGGAACTAACGCAGTTATTATTGTAGCTCGTGCGTTGTACTCCAAATAGTGGCCGCCCTAGTCCAATGTCTTGAACGGCGTCAACGATGAGTGCTTCCCACTCGCGAAGCACTGGCACCTTGCGTGCGCGACGACCCTTCACCTCTAGGAGGACACCATCTTCGTCGATGAGCACATCGTCGGTCTTTAAGCGCACCAGGTCTTCTGTGGTGAGGCCCGCTCCAGCTCCAAGGGCCAGGAGAAGCTGGGCATCCCGCCTTTTACTATGGGTGTTCTGCCCCCGTGCCCAACTTCGAAAAGCAACGAGCTCCTTTTCTGAGTATGGAGGTAACGCGCTTGCCCCCTTGAATGGGCGCGAGTTCAGCCGGACATCTCCGTCGTCGAGCTCTCTTAGCACTCGTTGGAGCATGCGAAGCCTGGATCGATAGGTGCTCAACGTGTTGGAGGTAAGGCTTGCAAAGAGATGAGAGAAACATTCCTCGATCAGCTCATTGCGAAACACCACCTCGCGCGTGAGTTCAAGACCCGCGCTTTGCCAAACCCATAACCCAAACCGGGTCAGTACCGACATCGTCTGCAGAGCATCGTCTTTGGACAAGAGGGGTTCAGCATCGTTCATGATGTTCAGTACAAACGGTCGAACCTTTTCCCAATAAGGCTGAGGGATCGCTGGCCGATAGCTCGCTATTGGCCCATCGGATCTCCTCTCCTCCGAAGGAAAAACGCGAGAATTAACACCAGCATCGCTGGTCTCTGATATAATGGCCATAGTGAGGGGTGCTTCTCCTTGCTTTGACAGATTGGCATCGAGTCGCTCTTCAGTTTGGTGACGTGGAGTGACTCGATGTTTGTGTTTTACTGGATCTTTGGATCTACATTGCTAGCGGATAGGTCTGCTCCCCTCCGTGATCGGTGCTAACGTCTTGCATTGATCCGGGGTGAGGTGCTGGCCGTGGTTCAGACTCATCGTCCACCAAGCAATACCGGCCCCGTTCGGCCTTTTGAATCGCGTGACCCCTGTTGAGACGGAACAGGGCAGCGCGCAGCGTCGCCATAGGTTTAGCTCCAGGTGGCATCCAACCTCGGCTCGTAAGTTCTACCTCGATCTCAGCGGCATTCCAGGTGTGGCCTGGGCGGGTCCGCATCACGATTTGGACCGCCTCACTCAGGCTCGGTCGCTTTCCGCTGACGGAGACCTCTTGAACAGGGGTTTCAGCGTCACCCCGCAGTGTTCGCTTGCCGTAATGTTGAGTGCCCATTAATCTCGTGAGCTCTCGGCGTGTTACCTCGAGAGATTCCACTCGCTGCTGGGCCACTTCGCTTTGCTCTCGGAGAGCCTCTGCCTTCATCTTGGCTTCCTGAAGCTCGCGATCGACCAACTCAAGAAGTGCCACAGAACTTACTGAGCTTTGTTGAGGTGAAGATACCATTTCTGTGATTATACACGCGTGCCTAGAGTTTCTGCTATCACATACAAAATTATTCATCCACGTAAGGTCGTGATCCCTGTTGGAATCTTCTGAGCCTCTGAGACTACGAACATCAATACTACATGAAAGGTCTTACTCTGATGGTAATTTACGAGGATTTCCCTGACAGTGACCAGTAAACAATCCGTGCATGACGCGTGCCTCGTTTAACGTTAATAGCATGTCGATGCTACACACATGTTCATTGCGTCGGTGATCATGCATAGGATGGGTCTGAGTACAAGTTATCACGATACGTAAGATGTCCTCGTTTGAGGCCAAGGATGGCCCGCTGGTACTGCGCGCTCGCTTGAAAGGGTTCGCACCATCATTCCTGGTAGTTTTGGCCACACGTCCAATTCGGACTCCTAACAGCGGCGCTGTGTTCTCCCCGTTATTTACCCTTTTTTCTCATCAAGTCGGTGTACCGATCGCGACTGATGCTAGCATGTTGCGCAACGAGCTTTTCTATACCCCAGGACAGTACTCGTTAACTTAGCTAACACCGGAACATTACACCTCTTTGTTTTTCCTCATGTCCTAGAAGAGATCGAAGAGCGCCGGGGCTGTTGGGTTTGGGAAAGCGGTGTTGGCGTCGTATTCTTTGACGAGAAACGGGATAGCGAGCACCATCGCTCCTGCGCGTTACCGAGCAACCGTTTGACACCAGTAGAAGCTAGGTCCGTTGAACAACGAAGACGTACTGACCCAGATGACCTGTCATCGGCGACACTCGCACTTGTTTTCGGCGCATGCTCTGTCAATCAATATCGGGCGTAACTTGCATGCGTCAGGGCCCAGGACTTGATCATAAGTTCCATGGCGATTGGTTGCACTGCCTTCAAGCAAACAGAGGTGCCACCGATACCCTCGCCGTGTTAGGCGCAGTAGCCCTTTGAACTATGCTGATTGGTCAAGGTGTTGTCAATGCCGCCGAGCACTTTATCTGAGGAATCCCTGGTGGCTGCTTGGAGGTGCTACCGTGTTGATCTTGGTGTGGCGATGTTACTCAGACGATGAATAACCCCGTGTTGGTAGGTCAGACGAACGAACTGGCGGACTTAACAAAGGTCGGGGTGTAGGTTGATCAATGCCCTACCAATCGTGATGCCCGTTTGTGATGGGTGCATAACATATTGAGTATGGATATCACAACAAAATAGTACATTGCGATGCCTATATAACATACTGGCGTAACATACCGGGTCGTGCGACATAGGATAGGCCCTCTGGCGACCACCAATGGCTACCTAAGATAGCTCGCAAGGATAGGGCGGTTTATGCAGCCGATGCCTCTCAATAGGGACATTATGAAAGGGACAGAGAGAACTGCGCCTGCGGCTTTACACATCGGCGAGAGAACCCTGCCTTGCTTGGGTTTTGGAGTTTCGCCGTGTCGTCCAAACGGAGTACACGTCCCAACGAATCTTGGTGATTATGACACAAGCTTTGTTGATATCGACTAAAACTGCAGTCATCTGT
>DAHXNM010000055.1 GCA_027365375.1 Ferrimicrobium sp.
GAAGTGGCCGAAGATAATTCTGATCCTCCTCCTTGTAGTGCTGATTGGAGCCGTGACGCTAACCAATTCGTTTGCAGCCAGAAGAGCGCAGTTCGCAGTGGCCAATGTCCCCTTTGGTATCGGTAGCTTGGCGGTACCAACTGCCGTACCGACGGCAACCTCAGTGAGTTGGTACTGTGTGGTGCCTCGATCGCTGGGTGCTATCCATTCCGATGGAGTGATTCTGGAGAACCCGACAAGTCATGAGCGGAGATTGCTGATCGCCTCGAAGGTTGGTCATCACCGTCAGCATGGCATTATGCTTGCACACTCCTCGCTGCACTTGCTGGTGTCTCCAGGTCATGGGCGAGTGATAGTCTCCTCCGGAGGAATGTTAGCATTTGTGGAGACGCAAACCACGTCGACTGCTGCGCCCCAGATCAGTCCTTGTAGCTCGTCTCCGAGCGGTCACTGGACCGTCGAGGGTCTGTCGACGACCACAGGAACGCACTCCACCGTTTCGGTATACAACCCCTTCAAGGTCCAGGCTGTTGTCGATCTGAGCTATTACTCCACACAAGGGGAGGTGTCGGTGCCATCTGTGGAAGGATTGATAGTCCACCCTGGTGCAGTTATGACCATCAACGCAGAGCGTTTTGCCCCTAATGCTACTGATATCTCAGCGAGCGTCACCACCCGTTCGGGAAGCGTGGTTGTGGTCTCAAGCGTAGCCTCTCCGAATACTCAAGAGTCACTCGGTTATGCCGCCCCTTCAACACACTTGTACCTTCCCTATGTGCCGGTGGTTGGCACTAAGTCGCTGACTCTGGATCTACTCAATACCTCATCGAAGCCGGTTCCCGTGACGATTGAGATGGCCGGTTTCAATGGGACGCTTCAGGTGGCAGACATGGGTCCTATGCACACTGTCGAACGGGTAACAGTGCCGGCCAACTCTCCACTTCCGGTAGATCTCACCTCAGTGGCTAGCACGACTGGCACGCGGGCCGTGGCCGTGAAGGTTATTTCACTTGCTGCACCGCTCTTTGGACTTGGCAGCGTGCAATCTTCAAGCCCATCGGTACCTTTCTATCAGTTGACGCCGACGTTTTTTCACTCGGCACGATGGTGGTTGAGTTGCATCGCAAATCCGACTACTCACGATCCTGAGGTGGTTTTTAGCCGAGGCAGCCTCATCTCTATCACTGGTGGGAGCCTGCAGGGTGGAGCTCTTCCTCATTCGACGTCGTCTAATATATTACGGCCTTCTGTCGAACCAGTTGGTCTGACGGGATCCACCCCGTCCGTGTTCAAGCTGCGATTAGCGCATGCGATGACGGTAGCAAGCGTGCCACTGGCTGAGGGTTGCGTTGCTCTGCCCGCCACCTGATCGATGACGCTTGGCGACCGGAAATTCTAACGAAGGGCAGAGAAGCCTATAGACCATAGGTGCTCGTACCCGGTCTTGACGATTGCCTTGATAATCGCGCTAGTGTTTGCCTCGAGATCCGGAAATTCCAGAAGCAGGGCGGTAGTCATGGCGCTTGGAATCGGGTAGGTGCCTCCTTGTTCGGCGACGCTCACCAGCAGGTCGGGTAGGTTTGTGGTGTCGGCCATGATTGGCCCATTCGCTCCCCAGCACCGGAGGATGGTTTCGATCATTCGATGACGTGAGAGGCTTCGCATGACCTTGAGCGTTACGCTTCTACGGTTGGGATTGAGTGAGTAAGGTGCACCAAGGTAGTCCAATTGTTCGATCGTTATAGATCCGAGCGCCTCCGATAGATGCGTTGAAAGTTCCACGAGGGACGGGCCATCCTCCCACGCGAGTACCTGTTGATCTGTCTGTTCCACATCGGTACTGCTGCTTAGGAAGGCTAACGCCTCCTGGTAGGCACGGTCATAGTCTCGCACAATGCGGCCAAGCTGCATGTTACCATGCTAGTTGGGACGCGATAAGCGAAGGAAGCTGGCGTCTCGGGTGGAGAGGCTGGCAGCCAATTTGAAGTCCACAGGTGTTGTTAGCTTGTCTGTGACCACTGAATGAGAGTCGCTTCCAGCAATGAGGTGTCTGATGGTAACGCAGAACTCATCGACGAGGTTCTGCTCGAGGAGATCCGAAAGTAGTGTAGGGCCTCCCTCGCAGAGAACTCCACCGGGATGATGCTGATCTGTCTGAAGTAGTCGTGCCAGTTCGTCGCGTTGAAGAGTTGTGGGTAGGCTCAGATACTCTATTCCTGACGATGATCCGCTCCCTGGGGATGAGTCACTCGAATGGTCCTGGGTATTAGTTGGCTTCAGATGATGAGAGGCGACGACGATGCGTAGTGGCCGGACTAGTCCGAGTCGGTGACGAAGTCGAGTCAATTCTGGATCCAGTCGTGGAGGTTGGTAGTTCTCTGCTCGTGCAGTGCCAGCGCCTACCAGGATTACTTGTGAGGTCGCTCGCAGAAAGTGGAAAATTCTGCGATCGAGATCGGTGGAGAGGCCCTTAGAGCGACCATCGATAGCGATCTTGCCATCTAAGGAGATCACCATGTTCGCGCGCATCACGCTGGGTTCCGAAACCGGATAGAGGGCGAGGAGCTGCTCGACAGATGGATGTTCGTTATCAGCGAGGTACATAAGCGATCCGGAACTGTCCTAGCTCTATTGTTTTGTAGATGCGAGTAGGTATCTCTGTACTCTAGTAGGAGCTCTGTTGTTTTCGTAGATGTGGCGCTCAGTCTCAAGCCTGGTTAGGAGCGTCTGCCG
>DAHXNM010000056.1 GCA_027365375.1 Ferrimicrobium sp.
GCGAGGAGCTGGCTGGCTCCACTCAGTGCAGTCGACCCTAACAACAAGAGTGGATCATGGCCGACATCGTCCTGAGTTGGTCCGCTAGCTTCGGCCGTCGAGGAGGTCTCCCACCGCACAGCTTTGTCCGGCAGCCTCGACGATTGTGCCACGCTAGCCCCAACAACCCGACTCGAAGCGACCGCCTGCACTGATTCTTCTCGGCCGGACTCGTTTAAACCAGACTCATCTCGGCCAAGCTCATCTCGGCTAACATGGGCCGCCATAACGTTCTGTGGCGCTATCAAGCCGACTGGGCCACGAAGCAACCGTGCAAGCTCACCAGCCCGACGAGTGGTCTGCGCCACGGTAGCCGGGTCATCAACGCCCAGTACCTGCACACAAAACGGCGCCATGATGGCGGCCAAATCGGTGTTGAGCGTCGCATCTACCGCCAGGTGTGTATCAGGGTGTTCACCGACGATCACCAGCATTGGCGTGCCGGCTCGCTTCGCATCATGGACAAACGCTGCTCCATTGGAAAACCCGGGACCAAGATGTAGAAGTGCGACTCCGAGCCCATGAAAACGCGCAAAACCGTCAGCCGCCGCGGTGGCCACTAGCTCTTGGGCAACCAACACTGGGGTGAGATCCTCATTTGCCTCCAGCGCTTGGACAAGCTCGAGTTCGGTCGTTCCCGGATTGGTAAAGACGTAGTCGATCCCAAGGTCAACAAGCGAAGCAACAAGACGCTGGGCGCCGGTGATGACAGCCGAATCAGTCATCAGTGCTCCTCCTCGACAAGGCGGACATCACTTTGCACGATCGATGATGCAACCATCGACCGTCGCCTGACCCTGGTCGTGGGGATCTTCATCGAGACAGCTGCGACAAACACCGTAAACATCGACCTGGTGATAGAGCGCCTCGCCTGGCATCGCTGCCTCATCAAGCTCTGCACCTGGGTTCACCTCGTAACCAATTACCTTCTGGCAGTTCAAACAGTGAAAGTGGTGGTGGTGCGGGGCAAATGGTGGAAGTAGTTCATAGCCAACGCCACCGTTGAGTGAAATCGCCTGTACGATCTGAGCTGCTACAAAGGCATCGATCGTCCGGTAAAGCGTGGGTGGATGGATGCCATTGCCGGTGAGTTCAGCCAGCAGATATGAGCGAGTAACAGGGTGCTCTTGACGCAGTAGGGCCTCAAACACTTGCTGTCGTTCCTTGGTGATCTTGAAGCTCTGGCGGTGACACTTCTCTTCAAAAGCCTGCTGGAGGCGATCACTGTCCATCAGAACCCCTGCTCTCGCACCTGACCCAGCTCAACGTCGCCCACCCCATTGTCGATCCACTCGGCGCGAGGCGATACTATACGACACGCCAACCCGAGCACTCTGTACGATAACGTTTACATGCGAGAGCACTGTCACTAGGTTAATAGTACCCGGGGCCAGCCTCAATCTCTTGATTACTGCGCCCCGAGAGAGTCTGGATCGAAGGATTCACCTCGCTCTACGGCAAAGAGAACCACCACCCAGAGTCGAAAATTGAGGCCCCAAAACCAGCCACACAACAGCGAGATATCGCGCTCCTAACCCGATGAGTCAGGGTCCACCGAGAGGCGAGGGCAAAGAAGCGCGAGCGACGAGTCCAGAGCCACACTCGCAAATGAGATCCGGTGGTTTCGACCTCACTGCCTTCGGTAGACCTCACTCCAAAGACTCAGCCTCGAACCCACAACAATCACACCCTCCTAATCGCTCACTTACAACAGCTCCTTGGAAACCTGCCGCATTCATGCATTGTGGCTCACAATTGCGAGCCCGAAGCCAAACTCTCTAACAACGCACTCTTTGCCGCGAAGTTTCCGAAGTGTTGTGAGGAGAAGCCCTTGTCCTTCAACTCCATGGAAAACGCTGCGATATTGGTCAATCCAATCTCAATGTGCCACGCCAGAGCTGGAGCAAGGACTCCGATGGTGCCCTCGACACAAACCAATGCTGCAACCAGAAAAATCAGCTCCGAACCCCTTCCCGGCTAGAATGAACTCGCAAACAAATGAAAGGGTTATCATGAATTATCGACGACTAGGCCGTGCGGGAATCAAAGTGTCAGAGCTCTCCTTTGGCTCTTGGGTCACCTTTGGACCCCAGATCGGCGTCGGCGAAGCCACTGAGATACTCGGCTATGCATACGAACAAGGTGTCAACTTTTTCGACAACGCTGAGGCCTACTCGAGTGGCGAGTCGGAACGAATCATGGGAGCGGCGATCGCTCAACTTGGTTGGCCACGGCACAGCTACCTTGTATCGTCCAAGTTCTACTGGGGCATACATGACACCGTCAACGCCCGATTTACCCTCAATCGTAAGTACCTGATCGAGGCGGTTAATGCTTCACTCGAGCGCTTCGGCCTCGACCATCTTGACCTGATCTACTGCCACCGTCCCGATGCTGAGACCCCGATCGAAGAGACGGTCTACGCGATGCACGAACTGGTCGCAGAACACAAGGCTCACTACTGGGGTACCTCCGAGTGGTCGGCTGACGAGATCCGGGCAGCGATCGCTGTAGCTCGCGAGCACCACCTTCACGCACCCGTCGTCGAGCAACCAGAGTACAACATGCTTACTCGTGCCAAGGTTGAGGTCGAATACAAGCGACTCTTAGACGAAGAGGGTATCGGCCTCACTACCTGGAGCCCACTGGCCTCGGGCCTGTTGACTGGGAAGTACGCCAACGGCATTCCTGCAGGTTCACGCGCGTCTCTGCCTGGCTACGAGTGGTTGAAGGAGATGTTGACCGATCCAAAGAGTGCCAGCGTGGTCAAGCAACTTGAGCCGATCGCCAAACAGCTTGACGTCACCATGGGTCAACTTGCTATCGGATGGTGTCTTGCCAACCCGCAGGTGTCAACGGTGATTCTCGGAGCCTCGAATCGGGCACAGCTCGAGGAGAACCTGGGAGCACAAGCAGCCCACGAACGCCTCACTCCAGAGATCCAGGAAAACATCCGCAAGATCCTCGAGGCAAAATAGGTTAGGCCTACTTAGATTGTCGCTCCGCCAATAGGAGCGCAATCTACATCTGCCAGAGGCGAGGCACAGGTTTCGGTCGATTCAGAGCTTAACGCTGATCGAGTTCGCCGAATCTGTGCCCTGTCCCGGCAGTCGTCTCCACCATGGTGTGCGAGCACAACACAAGACGATCTATCGGCAACCTAAAGCGTAAATATCGACGAGCCAAATTGACTCCAACTACAGATCTACCCAGCTAGCCAACGCAATAACGCCCACGCTCCGCGACCCCGAAGGTCGCCAGCCGACTCAATGAGTAATGGCGTTAACCACGAAGCGCTAGGTGCCCCAGGGTTATGTACTCCACCTCTAACACCTGATCACCAAGTCGATCGCTCAAGCGACGGAGTACTCGCTCACGGTCATCGGATTCGAGTGCAAGCACCTCAGACATCGTTGACATCAGCGCCACAAACTTCCAAGGCTCGTATCGGACCGATGAGAGGTAGCGCAAGGGCTCTACTCGAGAGAATCCAAGATCTCCATGAAGCAGGCGACCGAGTTCGTCAATAGTCTCATTCAGGTCTGGGCGACGAAACAGCACTGGGAGACGATGGCTGGTCTCTTGGAAAACGGCTGCAAGCTCTCGGGCGAGCCGGTCGTCGGTCACAGTGCCGATGTTCCACCAGGTAGCAAAGATACCATCGTGACGCAGCAACCGCTTCACACACCGAAGTGCATGAGCTCCCGCGAACCAGTGCCACGCCTGTGCAGATACCACGGCGTCAAATGATCGACGAGCACCTCGATAGCTCTCGAAATCGGTGATAACCACCTCAAGATCGCCAACAGCCTGCAGACTCAACCGACGTGCCATATCTTCATCTGGCTCAACAGCGAGGACGCGGAGGCCACGGCAGAGCAACTCACGGGTTGCAATTCCAGTTCCGGCTCCGATCTCGAGTACCGACGCTCCGGCCGGGAGCATCTCGTTGAGCATGTCGAAGAGTGGATCAGGGTAGCCAGGACGCACGTTATCGTATGTCACTGCATTTAACCCGAACTGTCGCCCAAAGCTGGTCACGGGACAACTCTACTGCAAGCTCGGTTACTAAGGTGAACACTATGACCGAACTGCGAACCATCCAAGATTTCAAGAACCTCTCTGCTACACCCGACTGGGGGCCAACGTTGGTTGAGGAGCTCACCCTCCGCCAGCACAACGACGGGCTAAACGCTCTCCTCTTTGTCGCCAACCCAGACCAAGCTTTTCGTTGCGCCGGGATGCTAGCGGGATTACCGATCCTGGTAAAGGACAATATCGACACCAGCGATCTCCCCACTACCGCCGGGTCTTATGCGCTATCGCTGGACTCCCCGGCCCGTGACGCAACAGTTGTCAGCAGACTGCGAGAGGCAGGGGCGACGATCATAGGCAAGACAAACCTATCGGAGTGGGCAAACTTCCGTGGCCTCTCCTCGGTCTCTGGGTGGAGCGGTCGTGGAGGAATCACCCGAAACCCGCATGACACCGCTAGAACGGCTGGTGGATCGAGCTCAGGCTCAGCGGTGGCGGTGGCGGC
>DAHXNM010000074.1 GCA_027365375.1 Ferrimicrobium sp.
TGCCGCGATGGAGATCGGTGAGAGACTGTTTGGAACCCGACCTTGGTCTAGTCGAGGTCAGGGCGATGCGCGCCCGCAAGCTATTAGATGCAGATGGCAACTCGGAGTGCGATATGACCCATCAGATTGAGACGGTGTCGACGCGCCCAAGTTATCTGCACATACACCACGTCAGGCCAGCCTGACGTCTCCTTCGAGGCCAGCTCCAGGTGAGCAGGTTCGAGATCAACTGCCGCGCGCTCTCTGGGTCACTTGCACGCAAGTTTGTGTAGCCGGCTAAGCCGGATATCAAAAAAGGTACGGTAAGTGTCACTGGCGAGCCGAGAGTCCAACAGGCTTTAGCTAGTAGAACATGGCTTCTCCGAACCAGGGAGCAAGATGACAATTTCATGGTTGAGGGGTTTCTGCGTTAGTTGGAGAGGCTCGTTGACCAGGTCGCGGTTTGTGTTGCCACGCACCCGCGCTTACAGCTTCTTTTACGTTTCGACTTCTGAACTCCTAAGACAAAACCCATACCTTAATGGTTGAAGGTGATGTAGTTGATTATCACAAGCATTTTCGAGACTGACAAGCTTTCTAAGAGTCGTAGATCTCGTGGTGAGGCATCCCGTCTCGCTTTGGTTGAGTATCTACTGACTAGCCGGTCTCATAGGAATGCAGAACTAGAGATGGAGGTATGAATAGCTATGGCTCGAAGGTCTTCACTTAGGAGGCTCGCCACTGTAGGCGTTGTGGCAGCGTTAGCGGTGGCGTACTGGGGGGTACAGAGCTCCCCAACGGTCTCGTCGCAGACGAGTCACCCACATACTTTTGCCACATCACAGAAAAGTGCCGCGTCGACAAGTTCTGCGAACTCTGTTGCCAACCTAACACAACCTTACAATCAGTCCTCTCAAGCAGCGCCAACCTCGTCTACGGCAGGCGTTGCTCCACTGGCAATCCAGGCTCCTAAGAGTCTCGGAGTGATCGAGGGAACTCAAGTGCAACAGCAGCTCTCGGCGACGGGAGGTGATGGGTCGCTACAGTGGTCGATCAGCAGTAACCTTAGCTGGCTCCAGATCACCCCTAGTGGTTTGTTATACGGCACTCCGACATCCCCTGGTAATGGCCAAGCCACCATCACCGTCACTGACGCGGCTGGGAGGTCGAGTCAGGTCACCTTGCCTGTCTCGGTCGATGTGCCTTCAGGGAACTGGTCCGGATATGTAGATTACTCACCCAATGGCGTTCCCTTTACGCAGGCGAGCGCCCAATTTGTGGTGCCCACTCTCGCATCCTCGCTCCCGCAGTCTTGTACGAGTGCCGTATCTGGTGGCATGAGTCTCTCATGTTCGTTAGCAGAGTGGGTCGGTATCGGTGGAACCTCTGGCAACAATACACTTATTCAGGCTGGTGTCTATGAGATCCCTGATCTTGCGACCGGATCCGTGAAGATCGTCCCATGGGTGGAGAATCTACCATCCCCGTCACAGCCCGTCCCGAATATGAGCGTGGCGCCAGGGAACGACATGAAGGTCAGTGTCGACCAAGTGACTGGGACGGAGTGGAAGGTGACCGTCGAGGATCTTACCACTGGTCAATCGGTGAGTGGTGTAGGTAACTACTATGGGTCCGGCGACAGCGCTGATTTCATAGTTGAGGCGCCGACGACGGCTGCAGGTCAAACCGCTCCAACTCCGTTCTCAAGCCCGATCAAGTTCTTTAATGTCAAGGTGTCGAGTTCGGCCGAGAGCGCTGGCCAGGTGATGTTGCCGACGGCCATGGTTCAGGCGGGGAACGTGGCTACCTACCCAGGACAGTTCCATAGTTCCTACAGTGGATTCAAGGTCTACTACGACGACCAACAGAGCTGATGTGAAACTACTCACAAAACGGGACACACTTCGGAAGTGATGCTCAAACTGTGCAGTCACCTCCGAAGTCGGACCTATAACGAGACACGACGGCGGCTGACTCTATCGGGTCCGCCCACATAGCTTTGCGCGACCGGAGATGTGATCGCTTCAGCTGGCTGAGAAAGACTACTTTAAGCGAGCTTCCGTCTCTTGGCATCGAGTTATTGGCGCGGGTAAAGCCGATTTTTCGCTCCAGACATCCGCTAGCCTAACATGGCGAGTTTTGCGGCAGTTGTTATCGAGGTGGGTAGCGCTTGCTTTACTCAACGATACAACATAATTGCAGCTCACTCAACGAGACAAAGTTATCGCCTAGCCCGTTATCCATCCATGTTTTCGCAAGGATGAGGTTGGGTGCCGGCAGCCAGATGATGCGATCGTTGCCTGAGCGATGTGGTATTTCTCGCGTCGTTGAAGTTACTTATGTCGCGAACTCAATGTCGGACTTGGTTCAACTATTTGTGACTTCTAGACCTGGTGTATGGCTGCTGGCAGTCGTTACTGCATGCTTGAACTTTGCGATCAGGTTGTTCAATCGAGAGCAATGGGAAGATCCGGCCACTCGCGTGGGTCAGGTGCCGGGATGAACTCCCCTATGTTTGGGTCGATGGCATAGGTCCAGCTAGGACCCTCGTTGGCTATCTTGGTGAGCGAATTGACCAGGTAGTCGAGCTCGTCACGCGTCGTGGAGACTCCGACGCTCATGCGCACGGCTCCTGGCAGCCTAGGCCGATTGCCAGTCTTGATCTCTTCACGGAGGGATGTCGCTTGCTCATCACTGACGTTGAGCAACTCAAGGATTAGTGGGTGAGCGCAGAAACATCCATGCCGCACGCCAATCCCAAACTCGGCGCTCAGGATAGCTGCGAGATGGCTGTGAACGTAGGGGGCAAGATTGAAGGGCACGACTCCGATTCGAGCCACCTGCGGTTCCCAAAGTCGATAGAGCTCTATGCCTGGTACCTCGGAGAGCCTCCTACGGGCATAGTCGGCGAGGGCGATCTCCTCCTTTGCGAGTTCATCCATTCCATAGGCGGCGAGGGTCTCACAAGCGGCTGCCATCGCTACGGCGCCAATGACGTTGGGCGACCCCGCTTCGTGCCGTGATGCCCCTCTAGACCAGACAACCTCAGTCGGGGTCACGAAGTCGACCGCGCCGCCACCACGTAAGTAGGCCTCGGCGCTGTCAAGCCAGTCGGCTCTACCTAGGAGCACACCAGCCCCGTAGGGTGCATAGAGTTTGTGTCCTGAGGCTGCTAGGTAATCGACATCGAGGGCAGTCATATCGATCGCCAGATGAGGCGCCATCTGTGCAGCGTCCACGATGATCCTAGCGCCATACTGGTGTGCTACTGTGGTGAGCTCGGCTATGGGCCAGATCTCACCGGTTACATTTGAGGCACCGGTGACCGCCACGAGAGTAGTGTCCGGTTGTCTGCGAAGATAGTCGGAGAGCTGTTCGACTGCCTGACTCGCGCTTTTGGGCATGCTGAGGTAGTGGACGCTTCCCTTGGAACGCTGCCAAGGTAGCAGGGTCGCATGATGCTCGGAGGTGAAGGCGACGACCTTTGCTCCCACTGGGAGGCAGCTCGCCAGCAGGTTCATGGAGTCAGTAGTGTTCCGGGTAATGACGATGGTATCGGTGGAGCGAGCGCCAAAAAACGCTCGAAGTGTCTCTCGTGCACCCTCGTAAGCGCTAGTGGAGATCTGTGACTTGATGCCTGCCCCGCGATGTACGCTGCTGTAGTAGGGGAGGAACGCATCTAGCTTGGCTGCGACCTCGACCAATGCTGGTGTGCTGGCGGCAAAGTCGAGGTTGATGTAGCGCCGCTGCCCTCCTTGGACGAGTGGAACCTGGATGTCATTACCAACTAGCTCGAGGTGTGGTCTGCCTTGAGTTTGTCTGGCGTCATGGGGGCTGGATGCGGTTTTCATAGCTCCATCGCTCGATGCAGATTAACGGTAAGAAGTTCGCTATCGAAGGCACCGGTGAGAAATGCCTGGGTAACCATCTCTTGGGCGTCATCGAGCTGAGAGTTTATCTCCTGCACCGCAGTAGATGCATTGCCTGTCTCTAGAGCAGCGATTAAGGAGCGGTGCTCGTGAACGATCGCCTCGGCACGATTGCTGTGTTGTAGTCCAAGATAGAGGAGGCGCTCCATCTCATCTAGGAGTGGGACTAGAAGATCGACGAGTCGAGGATTACCTGAGGCTTTAGCGACCTTTAGGTGGAAATCTCTGTTGGCCTGGAGAAAGAGTTGAATGCTATCTGGGTCTGCTGGATCATAGGTGGTCGAGCAGATCTCATCGAGCCGACGGAGCTGCTCGCCGTCGACCCGGCCAGAGGCGATTCGGGTCGTCTCGGACTCGATCAGTCTGCGGACATCAAAGAGATGTCGGACGTCTCCCATCGCGATCGGGGCTACCGCATAGCGGCGAGCGGCGAGGAGCACGATGAGTCGGCCATGACGTAATCGAGCGAGAGCCTCTCGGACAGGCGTCCTGCTCGACCCCACGAGCTCGGCGGCTTGTCGTTCGGTGAACTCAGCGCCCGGGGCCAACTCACCGCAGAGGATCATGCGTTTGAGAACGCGATAAGCATCGTCGGTACGTGATCCTCGAGCAGGAGATGTTGGTATACCAGTGACCATAGTGACAAATATACTAGCTGGCATCCATTCAACCCTGCTTATTGATGCTTCTCAATCGAGGCTGGATGGCTCCTGACTGCCAGCCGAAGCTCCATCATCTCGTGGCGAGGATCTCAAGCACTCGGACGACAGTGAGTGGTGGCACGCTATTGGAGTGGGCGAAGCTAGCGAGGTTATCGGTCTGCTTATTGAGTCGCGATCGCCGACGCTACTCGATCTTGTAGCACTCCTGCCTGTGACAGTGTTCCAGTAGAGCGCTGTTGAGTGAGAGTCGGAAACGCTCCACTCTAGCTCAGCCGATAGAGTGGTGTGAGGAATGAGCTAGAGCACCTCAAGGTGGGTTGCTGCTTTGCGGTAGCTTGAGATGTCTCCTCACTACGAGAGATCTGCCAGGGAGTTGACGATGAACGGATTGAACTTCACCCTCGAGGACGCGGTTAGTTACTTTGGCGATCGCGAGATCCAAAAGGGCCGAGGTTATCTGAATAAGGTCAAGTTGGAGTCCGTCTCTGAGGACGCCATCGTAGCCCGAGTACAGGGCACTGTTCCTAAGCCGTACCGGACCGTGATTCACTTTGCTAGTAATCGCGTACTGTCGATCTGCAGCTGTCCTGTGTCTACTCGATGTAAGCATGGTGCAGCTGCCATGCTCGTCGCGATGAAGGCTCCCAAATCCAAGGTTGGAACCGAGGTTCGTGCGAGTGCAAAAGAGTGGCTGGCGGAGCTTGGACGCGCGGTGGCACCGACGCCGGTCGATAGGGCAGTTAGTCCGACTGTTGTAGTTCTCTGGGAGATCTTGCCTGCAGAAGGCTGGTTGCCGCCCCGGCTGGTCTGTTTCAAGGCTCGCCAACAGCCACAGGGGGCACCGATCGGCAAGCTTGAACCATGGAAGAGTTTTCGAAACGTGTTAAAAGCCCGCCCGACGTTTGTCACCGACGTCGACCTTGAGGCGATCAAGATGCTGTTGCTAGATTCCTCCAAAGTCGGTGACTACCAGCTCGACTATTTCAGCCTTGAGGGAGCCTATGCATTCAAGGTTTTAGAGATGCTTGCAGAGACCGGTCGTCTTGTCGGCCGGGGTGACGGAGTTGTTCCGTTGCGTTTTGCAGAGTCTCGGGAGGGCACTCTCAGATGGAGGATACTGAGAAGTGGTGAGCAGGTTCCCTTGCTCGACGTTGGTTTGGCCCAGGCATGGTGCCTGCCAACTAGCGATGCGATTCTTTATGTTGATGCCGTCGCTGGAGCGATTGGTCGCGTGATTACCGAGCAGCGCAAAGATTTGGTCGTCGCCATTTTGAAGGCTCCAGCGCTAAACCCGCTTGAAGCCAAGAGTGCAAAGGAGCTGCTTAAGAGCTCTGGTCAACCAATTGCACTCCCGAGTGAGGCTCCTACGAAGAGCTTACCGAAGGTGAAGGTGCCGCTTGTGCCGGCACTTATCGTCTCGAGCCTGGCGGTGCCGCTGCATGGTGGCACCTGGAATCTACGCACGAGCGACGGCTTCATCGATTTTGCTCGTGCTGAGTTTCGTTATGGGGACATCGTGCTCGAGGTGGATGATGAGGGTGAGCTAATTGAGACCAACGATCAAGGAACGGTCCACCTTGTCAGAGATAAAAGGGCGGAGAAAAAGGCACTGCGAGAACTTGCCAAGATTGAGCTCGTGGAGTTGAGCCCGCCAGAGGTCAAGTCGCTAGGCAATCGAGTTGCTCGAGTCGCTTTTGGACACCCAAACCCGGGGCATTGGGAGAAGTTCATGAGCGAGACGGTTCATGAACTCGAAAGCAAGGGTTGGAAGCTCGAGATCGACCCTGAGTTTCGTTACTATCATACGACGGTCTCTAGCTGGCATGTCGATATCGAGACCAGCCAAGAGGGTTGGCTCGATCTCGAGCTTGGCATCACCGTCGACGATGAACGAATCGATCTTGGCAAACTACTCGTTGATCTATTCGAACGCGATCCGAGGTGGCTGGCTCCTGGTGGCCTATCGATGATCGCCGATGACGATGTCATCTTTTTGAAGCAGCCAGGTTCTCCCAGGGTTGGAGTGGAGGCGCGGCGGCTGAAGCATATAGTTGGGACCCTGATCGACCTATTCTCGCGACGATCAGACGGCTTGCGACTATCGGCCTTCGATGCGGGTCGAGTGAAGGCACTCATTGGCGATAGTCAATGGGATACGACTGGACTTGATAAGGTCCGGGACCTTGCCAGCTCCCAACTGGTCGGCGATGGCCCAGCGCTGGTAGAACCCCCGAAGGGGCTGAAGGCTACGTTGCGCCAATATCAGCTAGAAGGCTTGTCGTGGCTCCAATTTCTCAAGGAGCATGATCTTGGCGGGGTCTTGGCAGATGATATGGGACTTGGCAAGACGCTGCAGACGCTCGCGCACATTCTCACCGAGAAGGAGGCTGGTCGGTTGCAGTCACCTGTTCTTGTGGTGCTCCCAACCAGCCTGGTCAACACATGGCAAGATGAGGCTTCGCGCTTTACCCCTGACCTGAAGGTACTCACCCTCCATGGACCCGAACGCAAGTCTCTCTTTGGAGCTATAGGCGAGCATGATCTTGTCCTTACGACCTATGCGCTGGTGTGGCGTGATATCGCAGTCCTGCAGGAACAGGTATTTCATATGCTGGTCCTTGATGAAGCCCAGAATGTCAAGAACCCAACGGCGAAGGCGTCGGCAGCTATTCGACAACTCAAGACGATGCATCGGCTGTGTCTTAGTGGAACGCCGATCGAGAATCATCTATTGGAGTTGTGGTCGCAGTTTGATATCGTCCTACCAGGATTCCTAGGTGAACGCAACTTCTTTCGGGAGATCTGGAGTACTCCGGTCGAGGTCCATCAGGATCTAGCTCGTCTTCAGGTGCTCGCAAAACGAGTGCGCCCCTTCATCCTGAGGAGAACTAAGTCCGAGGTAGCCGCTGAACTTCCTGCCAAGACCGTGGTCATCCAGGCGGTTGAGATGCAAAGTGCACAGCACGATCTCTATGAGTCCGTTCGAGCTACGATGGACAAGCGGATCCGCGACGAGATCGTGAGCAAAGGTATAGAGCGAAGTCACATAGTCATATTGGATGCGTTGTTGAAGCTTCGCCAGGTGTGCTGTGATCCAAGGCTGCTAAAGAGCAATACCGCCAAGCGGGTAGCAAGTTCGTCGAAACTCACTGCGCTTATGGAGATGATTCCAGAGCTTCTTGAGGAGGGACGTCGAATACTCTTGTTCTCCCAGTTCACCGAGATGCTCGACATCATCGCAGCCGAACTGAAGAGATCCAAGATCGACTTCGTCACTCTGCGCGGAGATACCAGGGACCGGAGAACCCCTGTAGACAGATTTCAAAACAAGGAGGTGCCCCTTTTCCTCATTAGTTTGAAGGCCGGGGGGGTGGGACTCAATCTCACAGCGGCAGACACGGTGATTCACTATGATCCATGGTGGAATCCGGCAGCTGAGGACCAGGCGACCGATCGGGCGCACAGGATTGGGCAGACCAAGCCGGTCTTTGTCTACAAGCTTATCGTCGCCGGCAGCATCGAAGAGAAGATCGTCGCGCTTCAGGAGCGCAAAGCGCAGTTGGCCGCCGGGGTGCTCGATGAGGCGCAGTCGAGTTCAGTTAAGTTTGGTGAAGACGATATCGCATCGCTACTGAGCCCGCTTCCGACTAACCGCTAGGTGGATCAAATACCAAATCGACTTGTGGCGCCGGTGAGGGCATCGACTGGTTCGGATAGGCGTCTGAATGGGCGGGACCCGCGCAGGCGAATTGCTAGATGACTGCTCAAGTAGTAGATCCGCATCGATTGCGCGGCTCACCCTATTAGTTCGAGGGGTACCACGATGAAGGCGTCGTGATCAGAAACGGTGATCCTGAGCAGCGTATGAGCTGCCTCCTTTGTGATCAGGTAGTCTTGCATCTTCGGAAAGTTTTTGGCATCTCGCTCTGGGATCATGACCCCCGGGGTGCCATCCCGGCAAGGGCGTAGGACATACCTGTGCCCCTGTGCTATCGCTTCAAGTCGGAGTCGTTCGTCGTTTTCCATGTCGTCAATAGTGGTGTGCATTCACCCTAGCCGATCACAATGAGTCC
>DAHXNM010000075.1 GCA_027365375.1 Ferrimicrobium sp.
CTGGCTCCACGATAATCGCAGCGACATCCTCGCCAACCTTGGGAGGTTCGTTATAGGGAACCACGATAGTGTCAAGGACTGCAGCCGGGGTCACGCCCACCGATGCCGGAAGACCAAGTGATGCAACCCCAGACCCACTCGAAGCTAGCAGAGCGTCGGAATGGCCATGATAACACCCCTCAAACTTGATGATCTTCGATCGGCCGGTCACTCCTCGTGCCAAACGGAGAGCGGTCATCGTTGCCTCGGTGCCCGAACTCGTCAGGCGCACAAGGTCTATCCCGGGCACCTTCGCTTTGATGAGTTCTGCGAGCTCCACCTCACCGAGGGTTGGTGCCCCAAAGGTGGTTCCTCTTCGAGCGGCATCCATTAAAGCCGCCAAAATACCATCGTCTCCATGGCCATGGATAATCGCTCCATATGACTGGACGTAATCTAGATATCGACGACCCTCGATATCGACAACATAGGAACCATGACCTTCTCGAATAAAAAATGGACTCCCACCGACAGAATTAAATGAACGCACTGGCGAATTTACACCCCCTACCAGCGACGCACAGGCGCGAGAAAATGCGGCTTCATTCCCCATGGGGACCTCGTTGTTCATATCCATCCTGCCGCCTCCTTGGCAAAGTAGGTGAGGACGTTGTCCGCGCCGGCTCGGACTATTGCGGTCAACGACTCAAGAATCGTCTGTTTTCGGTCAATGAACCCAGCCTCCGACGCTGACATAATCATCGAATACTCCCCTGACACCTGGTAGGCCGTCAACGGGACTGGGCAGATAGCTCGGATCTTTGCAAGCACATCGAGATAGTATGAGGCTGGCTTGACCATAACCATATCGGCACCCTCCGCTAGATCTAGCTCAACCTCAAGTAACGCCTCTCGCTGATTTCGATAGTCCTGTTGATAACCACGTCGATCGCCTCCATCAGCAATCTGAACATCGACCGCCTCACGAAATGGCCCGTAGAGAGCAGAGGCGTATTTGGCAGAGTAGGCCAGAATGCCGCACTCCGATGCGTGCATGTCGTCGAGTGCCTCTCTGATCGCAGCAACCTGATGATCCATCATGCCTGAAGGTGCCACCATATCGACACCAGCGCTCGCAAGGGATTGAGCAAGCTCCTGATAACGAAGCAAGGTGCGGTCGTTGTCGACTCGTCCCTTTGCATCCAGCACGCCACAATGTCCATGTGAGGTGTACTCATCCAGGCACAGATCGCTAAATACATAGACCGAGTCCCCGAAGGTATCCTTCAACTCGCTAATCGTGCGTTGAAGGATAAAGTCGGATCGACATGCGTAACTGCCATCCTCGTCTTTGTGATCAGTCACTCCAAACAGGAGAACACTAGAGACACCGCAATCCAGGAGAGCACGAACCTCCTCGATAGCACTCGCCGCCGAGTGTTGTACAACTCCAGGCATAGATGCGATTGGCACCGGCTGGCTTATCCCCTCGCGGACGAACATCGGCAGGATGAACTGTCCACGATGAAGTCGCGTCTCTGCCACAAGATCTCGCACTTGGGCGGTTGCTCGTAACCGCCGTGGTCGCCGAAAGTGTTCCATAACCTCTAGCCTACCCAGCTACGAATGAGCTGCCGAGGAGGCGAGCTCGGAAAGCAACTCTGTTAAACCTTGAACCGAATACTCTTGTGCGACATCAATCTGATCGATACCAACGCTCCGTAGACGATCCGCCGTCACGGGTCCAATAGCTACGGCCCGCTTCGGCTTCACCTCTGGATATTGGGCGTGATAACCATCGACAGTCGAGGCGGCGGTGAAGACGGTCACGTCCAACGCCGCAGCAAGGTCAGGAGCTATCATCGGTTCAGGGATACAAACCTGGTAGGCCTCAACGACATCTACAGACCAGCCTTTGGCGGCCAACCCCTCTGGCACCACTTCGCGAGCGACACGAGCTCGGGGGAATAGCACTCTGCCGCTTCCCTCAGGAAAACTCGCCACCAATGATTCCCCAACAAACTCTGTTGGCATGAGATCACAGCCAACTCGATGGCGTTCTAACGCTGACCGGGTCCCTGAACCGATGCAGGCTATCTTGATCCCAGCCAGCCTCCTAAGGTCAGCAATCTCATTCAATGTACGCTCAACACCATTTTTCGAGGTAAACACGAGCCAATCGTAAGCATCGATCTCCTGCAGAGCCGCTTTCAAACCTAGCCCTCCATCAGAAGGATCACGAATCTCGATCGCTGGCGCCTGAACGACCGTTGCCCCACAATCACGTAATCCAACTGCGAGCTCGTCACCAGCATCGAAGGGTCTAAGGAGGTGGATACTCCAACCAGCCAATGGAAGCGACCGACGCCAACCCAGGTCGACGCCTGCTGTCCTGCCGATAATGATCACCGCTGGAGAACTGATCTCTTCATCTGCAAGCTGACCAACGGTCGTCCTAAGCGAACGCTCCTTAGCCCAGGTAACAGACTCGATCGCAGTGGCAGGGGTAGTGGGATCCATACCTGCATCCACCAGAGCCTTGGCGATAACGCCCCGGTGTGCGACGCCCATCAAAACGACGATGGTGAGCCCGGAATCGACTAAGGCTGACCAGTCATAGTCGAGTGGCGCATCGGCGTGACGGTGGCCTGTGATGACGATATAGCCATCCGCGAGCCCTCGGTGTGTCACTGCCACACCGGCAAACATCGGGCCCGCTAAGGCAGATGTGACGCCAGGGACGACTTCGACCGCGATATCAGCCCCAATCAAGGCATCCACCTCTTCGCCACCTCTTCCAAAGAGAAACGGGTCTCCGCCTTTCAGGCGAACGACGAGTTCATTGTTTCGGCTCAGACGGATGAGTTCTTGATTGATAGCATCCTGCGAAAATGAGGTCTTCCCAGGTCGCTTCCCTACATCTACTATCTCAACATGCTTTGGGATCAACTGCTTGAGTCTGACATCAACTAGAAAATCGGTCACGACGACATCGGCCTTCAGTAGCAGTTCCAGGCCTCTAACCGTGATTAGACCTGGGTCTCCCGGGCCCGCCCCTACCAGTGCTACTCGCGCTACCAAGTGCTACTCCGCAGCTTCCGCTACAGAGAGAAGCTCAAGGGCTCCACGCTCTATCAAATTGTTCGCTAGCGAGCGGCCAAGTTCGACCGGCTCACCCCCACTTTGGGCAGCACGTAGAACCCTTGTTCCGTCACTCTTGGCCACCATGCCGTAGAGCATGAGCCCGTCCTCTCCAGTTTTAGCAAACCCACCAATTGGAAGACTGCATCCAGTTCCAAACACTTGGAGAAAACTCCGCTCTGCGACTACCTCTCGCTGGGTGTCACCATCATTGATCGACGCTAGGAGCTTGAGCATCTCAGCATCGTCCGATCGACACTCCACTGCAATAGCTCCCTGGCCAACTTGAGGCAGCATAACCTCTGGGTCTAGGATCTCCATCACAGACGGGTGGAGATCTAGCCGTTCAAGCGCAGCAGCTGCCACAAAGATGGCATCCATCCGTCGCCCCTTAGAGAGTCTCGTGCGAATGTTTCCTCGAAGCGTCTCTATCTCTACATCCGGACGCAACGCAAGTAGTTGAGCTGCTCGCCGTGTAGAGGAGGTTCCCACGCGAGCACCGCGCGGGAGATCCTTTAGCAGGGAGCCGACGATTACGTCGCGGGGATCTGCTCGCGAGAGCCAAGCGCCGACCTCGAGTCCCGCGACCAACGCACTCGGAAGATCCTTGGCAGAGTGAACCGCCACCCTCGCGTGACGATCTAACAGCTGATGCTGTACATCTTTAACGAATACTCCTTGACCGCCAATCTCGGAAAGGTTACGATCAGCTGATCGATCACCCTCTGTCTCAACTACAGCGATCTCCGTCGGCATAGGGAGGAGCGAGGCTACAAGGTTTGCTTGCCAAAGGGCTAACTCCGAACCACGCGTCGCTATCCTTACAGAATCAGGCATTTTAAAGCCACAATCACAGTCGAAAGATCGACTTGAAGTCTTCAAGAAACTCTGCAAAGCCTTCTGCTCCGGCTCGTTCCCTCAGTGATGAAGCAGGTTGATGAAGCAACTTACTCACAACCCGATGAGTTAGAAGCTCCAACTCTTGGGCAACCTTTGGGTCGCTACTTCCCAACCTCTTCAGCGACCGGCTGAGCTCGCTCACTCGCACCTTTTCAGCCTCTTCATACAAACTTCGGAGCACTGGATTCATGTCCTGCAGCCACGCGAGCTCACCGAAGTCAGCCAACTCCGATTCGATAATGAGTTCTACAGCATCTACCGCTTCCATGCGCTCTGCAAGTTGATCAGACACGAACTTATTCACATCATCGAGATCAACAAGCACGACACCAGCAACCTCAGCCATACCTCGATCGATCGTCCGTGGTCTACAGAGATCGATAATACGCAAACCTGAGTATCCCTCAAGCATCGACGCATCAAGAACCGTCTTGCCAGAGGAGCCGGCCATAACCAGGGTGTCGAGCGAAGCAAGCTGATGTGACAAGTCGCTTGTTGGGACAACTGCAACACCGACCAGCTCTCGCAAGATGACCTCGCGGCGCTCGGGCGACGAGGACATAACCGTAACCGTGGCACCTCGATCAACCAGAACTCGCGCCACCTCAGAGCCGATCGCCCCCGACCCTACTACACCGACTCGAGGGGAAGATCCTAGAAGATCTCTCTCCGAAGACATCGCCAGCAATGCAGCCGCAGAGGTGACCGAAACATTTCCGGAACCAATCAGCGTCTCATTGCGTATACGCTTCCCCACTTCCAGCGCTCGTTCAAAATATCTGCCAAGCGAGCCCGAGACAATTTTGCAGTCGCGAGCAGCCATTAACGCCTGTTTTACCTGTGACAAAATTTCACTTTCGCCGACAATCGCGGACTCCAGCCCTCCTGTCACTCGCAGAAGGTGCCGGACTGCGGCTTTCCCGTACAATACGCGGGTGGCCGGCTGAACGTCTGCTACTGGAAGCTGCAATGCTCGTGCGAAAACTGCTGCTACTTCATCGACAGTCGAGTGAAACTGACCTGCCATGACATAGAGCTCGGTACGCGCACACGTACATAGAAGCAACGCCTCTTCAATCGATCCATCTTCGATAAGACCTCGGAGAGAAGAGCGAAGCCCTTCCTCATCGGGTCGAGTGAGAGCAAAACGATCAAACTCGGCACCGACATCAGCCTCATTAACACTTAAAAGTATGACAGACATGCACTACCACCGCAACAAAAACACAAACCTTGACCTGTTAAGTGTATCCCGTCACGTTCTCCAAGCCGAAATGCCAGAGCAGAGTTGCACTCAGCAACCATCGAAGACAAATCCTCACTCATCAGCACGCGCTGAGAGTACTTGCGCACGCTGAGCCGCCGCTTCTACGGCAGCAAGCGTCTGATGACGCAATCCTAACTCTTCAAAAACAGCTATCGCAGCAGCCGTCATCCCACCAGGAGAGGTGACCGCCAACCTCAAAGATCGAGGATCAACTCGCTTTGAATCGGCCAGCATACCAGCTCCTAGAACCGTGGCTCGGGCCAGATCAAGCGAGACAGATGCTGGTATTCCAAGGGTTATTCCCGCCTCCTGCATCGCCTCAATCAGCAAAAAGACATAGGCTGGGCCACTACCAGAAAGTGCGCTCACTACATCAAACTGGCTTTCGGCAACTACAAAAACCTCTCCAACGAGCCGAAATAGCTCTTCGGCGCGCGCCATCAAGGCTCCATCGTTCTCATCACCGCAGATAGCGGTCACCCCTGCTGCTATTTCGCAGGCTGTATTAGGCATCGCGCGAACGACTTCACATCCCGAGGGTGCCCAAGACTTGAGTTGTTCAAGTCGCACTCCTGCAGCAACTGATATCGCCTTTGCGCCAACTGGGAGGCTGGATAGCACTCCTCTCATGTGATGAGGCTTTACGGCGAGCAGAAAGACCTCGGCTGGCTCAAGCGTACTGACTACCGTCGCAGCAGGCACCCTTGACGCTATGGCCTGAGCCTTCGCTGGGGTATGATCGAGAATAGCAACTGAGCGAGGGCCGCCTTCGGCACTCCCCATACCAACTGCCAAGGCACCTCCCATGGCACCTCCGCCGACCAGCAGCAAATCGTACATAACTACTCCTCGTCTCGCTCATCAAGAAAACTCAGCTGCTGTCACCAATATCGCTCGTCCGTAACGACCGGCGCTCGGAGTCAAGCACAACTCATGCAGTTGACCAGAACATCCTGCTGGACGATTCGGTCCACAACACCCATCAATCTTTGTGCACTCGCTGCCCACGTGAATGATTCCGCACGACTCGCCGCCCGTTGCGACATTGCGCGATACTGAACGGGGTTCGCTAACAATGAGTCAATGGCTTGGGCAAACGCCGAAGCCTGACGGTCCTTCACCAAAATGCCAGAACGTCCTTCATCGACCACCGT
Source organism: Ferrimicrobium sp. (assembly GCA_027365375.1). Lineage (GTDB taxonomy): Bacteria > Actinomycetota > Acidimicrobiia > Acidimicrobiales > Acidimicrobiaceae > Ferrimicrobium. Next base: position 6,442 of record DAHXNM010000075.1, read on the forward strand.
CCTCAGTCCACCAGCATCAGTAGCGACTACTGGCGTTCCACACCCCATCGCCTCCAGAGCAACCAAGCCAAACGACTCGCTCACCGAGGGCACAATTACCACATCAGCAGCGCGATAGTAGGTCGACAATAACTCGTGTGACATCGGATCGATCACGGTAACCATATCTTCTAGACCATGACGACTTACAAGTTCGGCGACCCGCTTAAACTCGCGTTCTCCGTCCAAGCCCGATGGTCCGCCCACGATAATCAACCGGGCATTCCGTCGAGCGTGCAAATGTGCAAGGGTCTCGACGGCCAACGCTGTGCCCTTGAGCGATTGAATGCGACCGACGTAAAGGACAATTGGAATCCCATCATCGAATCCAATTGCTTCACGAGCGGGCCCTGATGGCCCCGGTGCAAAGAAGGCTCGATCTATGCCTAGGGGCAACTGAACTATCTTCTCCTCGGGAGCCTGGTAGAGGTCGAGAAGCCATTTTGCTTCGTCGTCGCCGGATGCCAATACTGCATCAGAACAACCCAGAATGCGCGCCTCTTGATGTATCCGCAAACTCGATCTGCTATCGATTTGCGCGCCAAGTGAATGCTTTGCCTTCTCCAGCGTATGGAAAGTGGTGATCATAGGGACGTCAAGATCGTGCTTCACGCGATGCGCCGCAACCCCGGAGAGCCAGTAGTTTGCGTGTACAGCATCGTAACGAACCGAAGAATGCAACATGTGCTCCACCACGCGATCCGCAAACTCGGGTATACCGGTGTAATCCGGGGTGGTCTCAACTCCAGCGCGTTTCTGCACCGGCAACGAATGCAACCAAAGCCCAGATTCGAGTCGAGTAGACTCCTCGCGAGTAGCACTGAGGCTCGCAGAAAATATATCGCATTCAACCCCAGCACGCGCCAGATGGGTTGTGAGCGCTCTAACGTAAACATTCATGCCACCGTTAACCCCGGACCCAGGCACCGCCACGGGTGAGGCATGGTAGCTAATCACAGCAAGTCTCAAGTTATAACACCCCTGCCGAACCTAGCTAGCATAGCTAGCTTAACCGCGGGAGTAACGAAGTTGTTCCGAGAATTCCAGACAAGCGCCAGGCTATGCACCGCTGACAGAGTGCTGCTGGTATCGTCGCACTAATTCACTGCCTAGGCTATCCAAACGCTGATGCAGCTGTCTCCTCAATCCAGAGATTGTTCTCTCACCTTCCTGCAGCCGCGCCTGATAGCTAGCGAGCTGGGAATCGTCAAGCAAATCCAACGAATGGGTTCTATCCCCGCCAACCAACAAGCGGAGATATGCTTCGGCACTTACCATATCATCCTCCGGAATCTCCACCTCTACGTGACGCTCGGCAAGCGGAGCTGGATCCGAGTGCGGCGTAACTACCGAGACGATAGAATCTGCTCCAGTCGTGTGAAGGTCGGTAGCAATATCGAGCCTCGTTTGGAGCACTCTTCTAGCATAAGAAACGGAATTTTCGAGCCGGCGGCCGGAATCACGCAAAGTCTTCAGAGCCTCAATCGGAGCCTCGCCAATGACTAGCTCATCGACTTCTTCCAGCCACTCGTTGATTTGAACCCGAAGATCCGCCATGCTCACCCCTTTGTCAATATCCACACTCTACCCACCTACCAAGCTTCCCACCCTATCCGGAGGGTAATAACGGTAGACAGCCCAGCCAACAACGCCTTTCCTGGGGAACCAGCCCAGCTGACGACTGTCAGTGGAGTGCGAAGGGTTATCGCCCTCCACCCAGACCGAAGATCGCGACCGACGTAGCAGTCTCTTAATGAAGTCATCGCTTGAACGAGGATCACGCAAAACGATGATCTGTCTGACAGGTGTGCCACGCCACTTGACAACCAGTAATCTATCGCCAGCCAAGAGAGTGGGTTCCATAGAATCTCCCACCACTTCATATCGTTGAAAAATCATCCACGTCGCCGCTAAGGCCGATGCTAAGAATGCGACCGGGAACGTCAAGTAGCAGGCTCGAGCCCCTCTAGCAGAACGTCGAGTAACCCTCAGGGTTCGATCGAACACCCCCAGCCCTGGTAAGCTACTGGTGTCCAATAACAAAGAGAAAGGACAGCTTATGTTCCTAACAAAAGTGCTCACGTTGGTAGACACACTACGCGCTCCGGCTCAGGCTTCGGCGCACTGTGACTTGCCTTGCGGCATTTACGATCCCGCACAGGCAAGAATCGAGGCCGAATCCATCAAGGCTATCGTGGAAAAGTACAATGCCTCCGACGACCAATACTTCCGAGACCGTGCAACCTTGATCAAGGAAGAGCGTGCGGCCGAAGTAAATCATCATCTCGATGTGCTGTGGTATCAGTATTTTCAGCCTGCCCACCTTGAAAAGTATCCACAACTACATGAGGTGTTCTGGAATGCAAAGAAGCTCACTAGCCAGGTAAAGCGGGCTAATGACGTAGCGATAGCCGATCAGCTACTCGCCAGCATCGGACAAATCAGCGACATCTTTTGGGAGACCAAGAAGTAACTGTTAAAAGATCGAGCGCCCGCACCTGCGGGCGCCTTTGGGCCGCTAGCTCATCCGGTAGAGCAGGGGACTTTTAATCCCAAGGTGCAGGGTTCGAGACCCTGGCGGCCCACCGTTTGACCAGGAATAATAGACTTTATGACATGACCCACAAGCTAGTGTGACATGAGTTGTGACATGGCTAGATTTGCAAACCCCCTGCCCAGTGGTAGTATTACCTGATGCGTGGCAGTATCACCTCTCACAAAGGCCAACCCGACACCTGGAGGCTCCGGGTCTATCTAGGTGTCGATCCAGTTACAGGCAAGGAACGGTACCGTTCTAGGGTCGTCCACGCTCCCAAGCGTCAGGCCGAGAAGATCCTGAACCAGATGGTCCAAGAGGCGAATGCAGCAGTCTCGACTACCTCATCTATGACGGTAGAGCAACTTCTGGGGCACTTAATCAACTACCTTCGCACTAATGGCCGATCACACACGACAATAGCGGGCTACGAGTGGCGAATCCGCGACCACCTAGTACCGGCGATAGGCGATATCCCCATAACCAAATTGACAGCAAAGCACCTTGACGATCTGTACACGACACTCCTCGAGAGGTACTCCCCTTCTACCGTGCGTCAAACGCATGCAATAATCCACAGAGCGTTGAACCAAGCGGAACGCTGGGGATGGATCGACCGCAATGTTGCCACACTTGCCACCTCACCAAGAGTTGGCCGGCGGGAGGTGAAGTCGCCTTCAGAAAACCAGCTTCGGGCGATCATCGATACAATGACAAAGTCAAACCCCCAGTTTGGGGTAGCAGTTGTGCTAGCCGCGCTTACTGGCGCTCGCCGAGGGGAATTATTGGGGTTACGCTGGGCGGACATAGAACACGAATACATTTCAATTAGAGGCTCGCTCACTTACACGAAAGCGGAAGGAGTGAAGTACGGCCCAACGAAAACGCATCAGGCGCGCCGAGTAATGCTTGACGACTTGGGGATTGCGGTAATCCAAAGCCAGAAAACCCACCTGGCAGACATGTGCGCGGCGCTCGGCTTAACCCCGATGGAGAACCCGTGGCTCTTCTTTGGCGAGGTGGATGGTTCAAAGCCGCTGCACCCTGATAGCATTAGCTCTGCCTTTCGGCGAACAACGAAGAAGCTCGGC
>DAHXNM010000096.1 GCA_027365375.1 Ferrimicrobium sp.
GCGGATACGATAGCGTTTGAGAGACTAGCTCCAGAGGGTGGCCATTCACTCCTACCAGCTCATCGCGTTCTCCTTGTAGAGCACGGGATCTACATTATGGAGGCTCTCAACCTTGAACAGCTCGCTCGTGAGCAGGTGTACGAGTTTACGATTGTGGTGATTCCACTCAACCTTGTTGGTGCTACTGGGTCACCAGTGAGACCGATCGCGTTGGTGTCTCATGACCGATAGGACCATAGCGCAACAGGTTGCAGATTTTGCGTTGGCGTCAGATTACGACCGACTACCAGTAGAGGTTCGCGAGTCAGTGAAGATGCGAGTTCTTGACACACTCGGTATCTGTATTGCGGCGAGTCGACTCGATACGAGTGGATTCGCGCGTAACTATGCGTTGAGACTCGGTGGTGGCGGCACCGCACATGCAGTTGGTATTCCGGCGATTTTGTCGCCGCACCAAGCCGCATTCGTCAATGGAGTCCTCGCACACTCTCTCGATTACGACGATACGCATTTGCCTTCTGTCTTGCATCCAAGCGCGACGATTGTGCCAACCGCTCTAGCCGTTGCCGAAGAGACCGGAGCGACCGGCCAACAGGTTATCGCAGCTATAGCGTGCGGCTTGGAGGTCTGTGTGCGAGCAGGGGTAGCTGGCTACGATCCAGCGACGAAGAGCTCTCTGTTCTTTGATCACGGCCAACATGCAACCTCTATTTGTGGCGCGATCGGCGCGGCGGTGACGGCGGCGATGCTCTATCGGTTTAATGACGAGCAGATCGTTCACTCGTTAGGCTTAGCCGCCTCCTTCGGCTCGGGGATCATCGAGGCGAACAGGACCGGAGGGACGGTAAAACGACTGCATTGCGGATGGGCAGCTCATGCCGCAATATCTGCAGCTCAGTTAGTCGCTGCCGGTTTCACTGGTCCTCCGACCGTCTTTGAGGGACGGTTTGGCTTCTTTGAAGCTTGGCTCCATGGCGATCAGGCGCGGCCTGAGGCTATGGTGGAGAATCTGGGCGATGAGTGGGAGGTCCCTGGAATCTTCTTTAAGCCCTATCCAGCAAATCACTTCACTCACTGTGCGATCGATGCGGCGGGACGGCTAAGGGAGAAGGGGGTGAACCCTTCTGACATCGACACCATGACACTTGGTATCGCCTCTGCTACGGTTCATACAATTGGTGAACCACTGGCAGTCAAGCAAAATCCCCAAACTGGGTATATGGCGCAGTTCTCTGGTCCTTATGCCGTTGCAACCGGGCTCATTGGAGGCGGAGGTCTTGGCGCCAGCTTGGCTGACTACACCGATGAACTAACACAAGACCCGGTTCGCAAGTCGATCATGGCTAAGGTGACCGTAGTTGCCGACCCTCTCTGTGATCAGATTTTTCCAATGCAGTTTCCAGCTGTTTTGACGGCTTCACTTCACGACGGCACAGTCCTTCGAGAGGAGGTCTTAGCCAACAAGGGTGGCAGCAAGAACCCGCTCGGCTTCGACGATATCGCTAGGAAATTTACGACCAACGTTGAGGTCACAGGTAACACAGCGATGGGCGAGTTGCTCCGCGATGCAGTTGAGAGACTCGAGAGACTAGAGGCGGTTGGCGAGCTTATGGTGCCTCTTGGTAGAGAGATTTAGTAGCAGGCGAATGAAAGGAGATAGTGTGTACGATCTGGTAGTAAAAGGTGCCACCGTTGTTCGGCCGGGGTTCCCGGATGAGGTTCTCGATATTGGTGTGGCAGATGGCCGATTTGTAGAGATAGGGCCAGAGCTCGCCACCGATGGAGTGCCA
>DAHXNM010000117.1 GCA_027365375.1 Ferrimicrobium sp.
CTAGATCCACTCCCCTCCACGAGGAGTACAGCGGCGACAGGCTTAACCCAAGCCATTACCCATCTGAACTGAGATTCGTCGCGTCACGTCCAGTAACGCGGCAGCACATAGATCAACCTCTTGTGCCAACCTTTCCGCGGGTCCACAGACACTCACCACGGCGATAGGAAGATTCTGGTAGTCGAACACGGGCGCAGCAACAGAGCCGGCCCCAGGTTGGCGCTCGCCAAAAGATAGTGCATAACCCCGACGCCGAATCTCAGTAATCTGTCTTCTCAACTGCTCGATATCAGTCACCGTGGATGGCGTCACCTGTTCCAACGTATGTTCTAGATAAAAGTCAATCTCTGCGGGTGGGAGAAACGCAAGGAACGCCTTCGAGGAGGCGCCAGCATGGAGTGGATGAGGCAGACCAATCTGCACCGACATCAACACCTCGCGATCTGGCGTAACTTGATCGACGTAGACCCGGTGTGCACCGGTTCTAACCGACAGCGTTGCGGTCTCGAAGGTCTCATGTGAAAGTGCGACCAACTCAGGATGTGCAACTCTCCGAACATCGAGTTTGCTGAGGTACGTCAAACCCAAGCTCACTATAACTGGTCCCAACAGATAGCGACGTGTCGCTGGGTCGATCTCAACAATTCCCTTATTTCGTAGGCTTGAGAGGATCCTGTGCACCGCCGCCTTCGACAACCCAAGCTCCTGGGCAATCTCGGTAACGCCAAGGGTGGTGGCGGCAGAACTCGCGAAGAGCAACAGAACGTCCGCAGCTCTCTCAACCGTAGACGCCGAATTACGAGCTACCGGCTTCGAGGAAATAATCGACAGCCCCTCTTCATGCCCTGCATCTCTATGAACAGCCACTCAAGTACCTCACTCTATCCGGCACACCACGAGCCGAGCCTTGCCTGCCGTGACTTGCCACCGGGACAGACGGACCACCGGGGCAAAACCTATCCTAGCTGCGCACTTCAAGCTCTTCGCAACCTGGGCGGCGTCACGTAGAGACATCCACATGACGCCCTGCTTGGCCCTATCTCTTGCAGCTCAAGAGCTCACAACACAGATTACGAAAATATACTGGTTGGCTCATGCCACAGTTTTGCAAATCCAGTCACATAGGCATTGCCATAACCCTTCGTACCCTGCACCGGGTTACCTGCTTGACTGATATTCGCCTTATCGAAGACCCGGACGTTGATCACCTCGTTCCCAGGCTTCATGCCGGCCATGATTCTCATAGTCTGATCGAGTCCGGCAGCGGCAACATCTTGAAGGTTTTCGCCCACATCCATAGTCAAGATATTCCCAGTGCGGATAAGGTTCATCACAGAAGGTGTCCCATTCTCAGACGCCACGAAGACCTTTCCAGTGTCGTTAGCAGCTTGGATCGCTGGGGTAATGAACAACGCCATCGAGTCGAATACCGGCAGAATGTAGTTGATACTAGGATTGCCCGCAAGCTCGCCCTCAACCGTCGACTGAAGATGGGTGGCCCAAGAGGTTGGGTTTACATTGGTAGTCTGGATGGTGCAACCCGGGCAGGTGGAGTGGATCTCCTGGGTGACACCGGCTTGGACTGCAGCAGACGATACGTCCGCGTTTGAGGTCACGATAAGCACATGCGCTTTACCTTTAGTCTGCTTCACCGCCCATGCACCCATCAACTCGCCAGAGAGTTTGAAGGGGGCAAACGTATAGGCGGTGACGCTCGAGTCAATAGCCTGTGACTTGTCGCGCTCATTCGTGTCAAGCACCGGGATGCCAGCTGCTTTAGCCTGCGCAACTTGTGGATTCAATGATTCGGGTGGGATCCCTGCCAAAAGATCTATCGCATTCACCTTTTGGCTAATCGCCTGGTCCATACCCTGAACCCATTGCGACTCTTGTTGCTGGTTCGGGTAGTCGATGTAGTTAATCCCAATCTTGTGAGCCAACGCCCCCATATCCTGGTCGGTCTGGTTCACAAACGCAACACTCGACGACGCCGGGATTGAGAACAACTTCTTACCCTTGAGCTTGCTCGCATTAAATGCTGGCCCAGGGGCAACAAACGCTGGCCGTGAAGAGTATTTGTTAATGAACGAAGTTGCTGCTGCAACTCCAGCTGCGTCACTCTTCGACGACGACGTAGATTTCGAAGATGAGCTCGACGAACTGCTAGTGCTCGATGTGCTCCCACATGCCGCAGCCACCAAACCAAGACTGGCGACGACGAATCCTATACGAATAATTGGCTGTTTCAACGCTTCTCCTTTTTGTATCCCCAAGGAGCAAGGCAACCTTGCCCAACTCCCTCACTCTGGTTGTTCCAGATCTCTAGCCGAATAAGGCGCCTTGTCATCCAGAGGTCCCACCCTCTCTAGGAACTTCATCTCCAGCCACACGATCGCCTGTGACCATCTGGGCAACTGGTCCTCTCGGCCTGCGGTTACGTCGCAACGGGTTGTTACCTCCGAGGCTCGAAAGGGCAACGGAGACGATTAGCGCTCCACCATAGAACAACTGCTGGACGAAGGTCGATACCCCAAGCAGGGAAAGTCCAGTGATTCCTGTCGTCAAAAAATAGACTGCGATCAAGGTCCCCCATGGATTGAATCGACCCGGGCGGATAGTAGTTGAGCCTAAGAATACGGCTGCGAACGCTGGCAGCAAGAGTGAAGTCCCAGCAGATGGATCAGCCGTGCCACTCGTCCCCAAATACACTACGCCCGCAACTGCACTCAGCGCTCCAGCAGCAACGAAGGCAAGCAGACGTATTTTATTTACACTCAAACCGCTTAGCCGAGCAACCTCTCGGCCTTTCCCAACGATCTGAACCCGGCGGCCAGCGGGTGTGTAGTCGAAGAGGTACCAGATCAGGATTGCGATAACGAGCACATAGTAGAACTCATAGGAGAGATCACCCGCTCGAAATACCACCACGATGTTAGTCAACCCTGACGAGATTCCACTGACCGGCGTTGAGTTGCTAATCCACAAAGTTATACCATCTATGAACGTGCCCATCCCAAGGGTGACGATAAAGGGATCGATACCAAATCCGATACAGATCGACGCGTTGACGAGGCCGACTAGGCCACCAACGACGATGGCAATGATCACGGCTAGAACGATCGGGACTCCATGACTGACGTTCAAAATTGCGGTCACCATTGAGGCAAGGGTTAGTACGCTAGCAACCGATAGGTCATAGTCGCCAGCTGCAAGTGGAATAAGTAGGGCGAGCGATAGAATCCCTAGCGGTGCCTGTGAGGAGAGAATGGTGGTGAAATTCGATATGGTGAAGAAGGTTGAACCCTTGAGAATCGTGAACACTACGATGATTACGATCCAGGCGATTACGACACCGAAGCGCCTTAGCAGAGACGAGGCAGACACTGATGCCATCAGAGTGCTCCTTTCGGGTCGGCAGAGCTAGCACCAGTTAGGGTTAAGTCAAGAATATCGGCACCAACATTTAGGTTAAAGGAGCTCTTTGATCCACGATAGGATTCATGGGCGATCGTGTCGACAGACAAGTTTTCACTAGTTAGCGTCGTAGAGACACGCCCATTGGTGAAGACAACTACCCTATCAGCGAGTTCCACCACCTCTCCCCAGTCACTACTGGCGTAGAGAACGGTCGCCCCTCTCGCTGCAGCCTCACGAATAATCTCATAGATCTTCTGGCGAGCGCCGACATCCACACCTTGGGTTGGTTCGGCGAGCAGAATTATCGCAGGCTCTTGAGCAAACCACTTGCCAAGGACTGCCTTCTGTTGGTTCCCGCCGCTCAACGCACCAATTGGCGCGGATACCGACGTTGTTTTAACAGTGAACTCCTCCACGAGAGCTTGACTAGTCGCTCGCAACATCGCATGCCGGAGAAAACCCCTCCGAACATGGCGAGATAGCTGTGGAAGAGTGAGGTTCTCCTCAAGACTAAGTTCTGCTATGACGGCCTCCGTCAATCTGCTGGCCGGCACGTAAACCATGCCAAGCGAGATCGATCGTCTAGGTGTCAAGCGGGCTGCTGAAATGACCTTGCCATCTATGGTAAGCTGCCCCAAAGTCGCCGGACGAGCACCATAGATCAATGGTAGCACCGACTCCCAGCCAGCTCCGACTATGCCCGTCAAGGCAGTGATAGTTCCGCGTGCGGCTTCGAAGCTCACCTGTTCAACTAGGTCATTACTCAAATTCTCG
>DAHXNM010000125.1 GCA_027365375.1 Ferrimicrobium sp.
CGAGCTCGTCCACGGATTCTTGCTCGGTATCTCCTGTTCAGCAGCGGACCTCATCGCCGCACTAGTGTCCGACAGCGGTGAAGACCTAGATCTGATCGGGCTCGACGGCAAGGTGGCGACGAACCCGATTGTCGCCTCCTCTCTCGCAGCATTGAGCCCTGCCCCTCTAACCCTCTCACCCACAGCCGAGGCCACCACGCTTGGAGCTGCGCGTTTGGCTCTCGGACTCGAGAAGCAAGCGCTGCCAACTGGTCGACTGGTCGAGCCAAGTGACACCGATTTCATGACCGCATACTACGAGCGCTACCACAAGCAGTTGGAACTCGCCCGAGAGGCGATACCCGCCCTTAGCAAGGTCTCCTTTTAGTTTCCGGGTGAAAGACTCGTTGCGTGGGTAACAACGATTCAGATGCGATCAGCCCTCGGCGAGTGCGCTTGAAAACAGCCGGATCACAGATATCAGTCTGAGAAGCCAGGGGCAGTGGAGTCAGAGCAGTCCAGGGACCAAAGGTTATTGGGGCCCGTTGGAGTCGTAGCCAGAGGCTCGGGTAACGCCCAAGCCGGTTGGTCGTGCAACCCTAACACGTCGTAACACAAAGCTGCGGAAAGTATCTGTAATGTTGTTCGCTCCCCGCTCCTCATCGTTGAGGGCATCCTTTAACACCACAACTCCAGCGATGAACCATGGCACCGCACCGAAGACCCAGAGGATCCCGGCAGCGATCTGTTGATCAGCCAGGAGTGACATCGTGCGATAGCTTCCCATCGCCCAGTTAAACGCCGAGAACCAAGCACCAGACGAGAGGCCCAGAAAAATAGACAACAACATGCATGACATCGACACTGATGCGATATGTGCAAACCTGAGGATCGAGTTTTCATGATAGCGATGCCGACCTTGGTCGATCGTTACGTACCACATAAACACGCCAGCGAAGAAGAAGGAGAACATCATCAGTTCCATTCTCCCAGAGGACTGCATCGCCCAGTCGAACGGTCCTGGTATGTGCCAGATCCACATCGCTCCGTCGAATGCGATCACCGCCGCCCATGGTGAGCTGACTATCCGGGCCGTACTCGCAATCCTCTCATGGGAGGCGAGCGCCCGATAGCGGATTCGCAACCACTCCATCAACCGAGCAGGAACGCCTTCGGTCATCTCGGTCCAAGGATCGGCGATGATGAGGAATGGTGGTGCGAAGACCATTAGGTCAAGGTGCCAGATCATGTGAACCCACTGATAGACCATTGCCCAGTCAGGGATCGGTGAGAAGAAACCAACCACCATAAGGAAGTTGGCGATCAGCATCGCGAGCGAGCGCCGTTCGTAGCCTGCACGGATCTCGGGGGTCATCTGAGTCCGCATCCGACGCACGTGTCCACGCCAATAGGCGGCAACCGGCAGTCCACAGAGGATCACTGCATACCAATCGATGTGCCAATTATCGACGACGTATCCGAGAAACGAACTCGCCTTCACAAGGACCATAGACATCGCAATTAGGTACACGCAGACCCCAACCTCTCAACCCGTCTAGCTTGTAGGCTAGCAGATTCGAAAGCGTTCTGTTCGAACCCGCGGAGCTGTAGGGCCCGCGGACCTAGATCGAAAGGAACAAGATGGACACATGTAGGCAAACCAATCCAGGCTCGGCTCTTTCACCACTGAGCACCGTACTGTCACACAGAGAAATTGCGTGAGCGTGCGCATCGGAGTTATTGGTGGGGGCCAACTCGCACGCATGCTCTTTAACGAGGCTCTAAACCTCGACATCGACATCTCCTTCCTGGTCCGACCGACCGATGAGGGGATCCTGGGGAGAGCCGCCAAGGTACAGGTCGGCGAACTAGATGTCGAATCACTGCTGCGCTTCTCTGAAACGGTAGACGTGATCACATTCGAACACGAGCTCACGCCGATCTCGGTTCTAAAGGAGCTCGAAGACCGCGGAGTCCGCCTGCTGCCTTCTTCTCGGACCATGGAGGTAGCCGCCAATAAGCTCGCACAACGTGAGCTCTTCGCAAAGCTCAAACTAGCCGTTCCCCGTTTCGCTAAGTTGAATGCAGACACAGTCTTTGAGTCTCCATGCATCGCAAAAGCAATCACTGGTGGTTATGACGGTCGTGGCGTCCGTTGGATTAACGACCCCTCCGAGCTCACGCCGCTGATCGAGAGTGAAACCCCATGGCTCCTCGAGGAGCTGCTAGAGGTCGACGAAGAGATCGCCGTACTCACGGTCTCCACCCCCGACGGTGAGATCGCCAGCTATCCGCCTGTGAGAACCATCCAGCGCGACGGGATCTGCGTTGAGGTCCAGTGGCCCTCAAATGTAGCGCCGGATCTTGAGGAGAGGGCACAAGCGGCGGCAACCGCTATAGCTCGGGAGCTCGG
>DAHXNM010000154.1 GCA_027365375.1 Ferrimicrobium sp.
ATGGCGGCGGTACAGATCACCCAGTCGCTCATCAAAAATGGTAACCTACCCTCCACGGTTCGGACGAGCGAGTTGGCCACCCTTCGTCAGCTGGTTGACCAGCTCACGATCGCCCACTACGCCAGCGATCCAGCCAACACGTGAGGCCGCTCACACGCTTAATCCCGATTGCCGTTGGAGGAGCTCTCGGGGCACTTCTCCGCTACTGGCTCGAGATCCATCTAGGAGCCTCGCTACGCTTCCCGTTGGGCATCTTCGTCGCCAACGTCGTCGGGGCCTTCGTCATCGGAATCACGCTGACCCTACTGCCACTGGTCTCGCTCAGGTCTGGGCCCTTTCTCCGACTATTTCTAGCCACTGGCTTCTGTGGCGGTCTCACGACCCTCTCCACACTGGCGGTCTCGCTCGCCCAAGAGATAGCGCGACTGGGTTTCGCCAGTGCAGTTCTCTACGCGAGTGCTACGATAGCCGTGGGCGTTCTTGCGGCCATCGCCGGGCGGATGATCGGTCGTGGATGGTACCTGCGCAAAGAGTCGCTCGCGAATTAGGCGAGAGGAGCAGTAAATGGACGCAGAACTGTTGGTGATCTTCGTCAACGAGTCTGATCGGGTACACCACCACTCAGCCGTTGACTTTATCATCCGCCAAGCCCTCGACCAAGGTTTGGCTGGAGCTTCCGCTTTTCGAGCCATCGACGGGTATGGGACCCACCATCGTCTCCATCATCAGACGCTTCTCTCGATGACCGATGACGAGGGAGTAGCGATCTTTATCTCAGATACCTCCGATAAACTGGACCACTTGGTAACTACTTTAAGCACGGCTGGAGTCAGGGCTGCTACCCTACGTCTTCCAGTCAACGTGGACCATATCGGCTAACAGGTGGACTGGTTCCTCGTCGCCGTCTTTGGCGCCCTCGGCGCCATCACCCGTTATGTGGTCGATCGCGCCATCATGACCCGGCTCACAACCGACTTCCCGGTCGGAACACTCATGATAAACCTGAGCGGTGCTCTTGTCTTGGGCATGGTGACCGGGCTGGCGACTCGCAACATGCTATCCACCGACGCAGTCGTCGCGATAGGAGATGGCTTCATCGGCGCCTACACTACCTTCTCTACCCTCACCTTTGAGACTCTATCTCTAGTAGGTGCTGAATCATTGACGCTAGGCAGTCTAAACATGGTGGGCACCGTGGTTGCAGCTACCATCCTTGCCTACCTAGGAATACATATCGTACGATGATCGCCATCGACTCTCTAGCCTCATCCTCAATCTCGAATACCTGCTCGCTAATCCAGTGTATGCATGCTCAGTCACCTCGGGGAACATCAGTCATTATTGAATGAAGATCCGATAGCGCTAGACTAGAGTTTACTATGACATTTATTCCGCATAATTCGGACACAACTCAGTCCACCGAGGAGAGACAAAACCCCAGTCAAAGCGAACTGACAAAGGTCACCTCCATCGAGCATGGGAGCTACTTCACCCAGCTTGATGAACATCGCTATCTTCCACTACCGCCGAGTGAGGGGCCATGGAACCCCGGGGCCTGCCACGGAGGGCCGCCGTCAGCTCTTGCAGCGCACGAACTCGTCGGTCACCAACCCGATCGAGAGCATCGAGTCGCTCAGATCCACGTCGACTTCTTTGGCGAAGTTCCGCTCAAACCCCTGACTTTTGTCACCAATACCCTTCGGGCAGGGCGTCGCGTCGAACTCATCGAGACTAGAGCACATAGCGACGATAATCGAGTAGTGATCTCCGCGAGGAGTTGGCGGTTGGCAATAGAGCCAGAACGCGCGCCACGCATCGAGCCAGCCCTCCAGGTACCAAGCGACGAAAGTTCATACCCCGACAACTCCATCGCCTCGTTCCCGTATGGAGCCTCCATTGACTGGGCTTTCTTTGAGGGTGGCTTCACCGAGCCGGGACCGGCAACCATCTTGGCCAAGCCTCGCCTAAACCTAATCGACCTCCTACCCATGGAGCCGCTTGAGGCAGTGCTTCTGGTCGCAGACTCGGCGAATGGAATAAGCTCGGAACTCGACTTCAACCACTACCTCTTCCTCCCAACCGTCATGGAGATTGGTCTTCGCTCTAGGCCAAAGAGCATCGAGGTCGGTCTCTCGGCTCGGACCACCATAGACCACGAAGGTATCGGAACAACACGAGGCACCCTGTTCGATCGGGAACACAGCTTTGGCTACCTGCTCCAGACGCTCTACGTAGATCATCGATAGTAGCCGGCCCGTAGTCATTCAAGCAAGGCGAGTAGCTCCACAAGCATACGAGCCGAGGCACCCCAGATGATGTCGGGCACCATAACAAAAAAATGGAATAGTCCCCACCCAAAGCTACTGTTATACCAGAGCTCACAGAAGTAATCCGGGGTGTAGACCAGGCCCAACGGCACCTCCAATACCGCCTCCACCTCATCGGCGTTCAGGGTAGTAATCGGGGGCGAATCGCAATAGCCTACGATCCCGGAGAAACTCCTACCACTGCCGCGAACCGCTCCAGATCCAAGCAGGCCAAGCAGTTCGATGTTGGATCGATCGATCCCGACCTCCTCGAAGGTCTCGCGTAACGCCGCCTCCTCTAAGGTCTCCCCAGACTCGACCGCTCCGCCCGGAAAGGACACCTCATGAGGGTGGTGACGCATCCACGACGAACGCCTAGTCATCAACACCATCATCTCCCCATCGCGTGGATAGAGGAGCAGAAGAACAGCAGCACTATTACCACCAACCTTCGCCGGCAGCCTCAGCAACCGGCCCCGTAGCCGTTCTAGAACCTCCGAACGAGTAGCGATGGCGCCAGTTGCAGCGCATTCAAGCGTCAACGGGACACGGCGATCAACGTTGGGTAGCGTCTGGAGATACCCACTCAGATCATGCGCTGCAGTCAACTAGCGACCTCCCTGGCCACCGACGTGCTCTCTAAGCACTCCAAAACATCTCATTGCAGCCGAAAAATGACTCTGGCGAGTGTTGTTCACACTCGCCAGAGTAGTTCCTTCCGTAAGGAAAGAGGGATGGATGAACTACATCATCCCGCCCATTCCTCCCATGCCACCCATACCGGCAGCAGCAGCTGCTGCTGCAGCACCGGAGTCCTTGGGCTCGGGCTTGTCAGCCACGAGAGCCTCGGTTGTGAGCAACAACGCCGCGATCGAGGCCGCATTCTGCAGAGCCGAACGAGTAACCTTCGCTGGGTCAATCACACCCGCCTTGACGAGATCCTCGTAGACCCCAGTGCGCGCGTTGAGTCCAACGTTACCCTTCTCTCGCTCAACCGTCTGGACCGCCACTGGGCCCTCAAGTCCTGCGTTAAAGGCAATCCACTTCAACGGCTCCTCGAGCGCCTTGGCGATCAGACGAGCACCAGTCGCCTCGTCACCCTCGAGCTTGGCGGCCGCCTCTATGACCGAGCTGCGTGCACGAAGAAGAGCAGTGCCACCACCGGCGACAATTCCCTCTTCGATTGCCGCACGAGTTGCGGAGAGTGCATCCTCAATACGATGCTTCTTCTCCTTGAGCTCAACCTCAGTGGCTGCGCCAACCTTTACAACCGCTACACCACCGGCGAGCTTGGCGAGCCGCTCCTGGAGCTTCTCGCGATCCCAGTCGGAGTCAGTGTCGTCGATCTCACGTCGAATCTGAGCGATTCGTCCCTCGACCTCAGCCTTGTCGCCGGATCCACCAATGATCTTGGTTGCATCTTTCGTAACCTCGACACGTCGAGCCTCACCGAGAAGATCCAAGGTCGCGTTCTCAAGCTTCAAGCCGACCTCTTCGGCGATCACTTGACCGCCAGTGAGGACCGCCATGTCCTGGAGCATCGCCTTGCGTCGCTCACCAAATCCAGGGGCCTTGACGGCTACCGAGGTAAAGGTGCCACGTATCTTGTTGACGACAAGCGTAGCTAGCGCCTCACCCTCGAGATCCTCGGCGATGATCAGAAGCTGTCGTCCACTCTGCATAACCTTCTCGAGCAACGGCAAAAGCTGCTGGATTGAGGAGATCTTTGAGGAGTAGTAGACGATGTAGGGATTCTCGAGAATCGCCTCTTGGCGATCTGGGTTGGTAACAAAGTACGGCGAGAGGTAACCCTTGTCAAACTGCATACCCTCGGTGAACTCGAGTTCAAGACCAAAGGTGTTCGACTCCTCGACAGTTACGGTTCCATCCTTGCCTACGCGACCAATCGCCTCGGCAAGCACCTCACCAATCGCCTGATCGGCGGCCGAGATCGCGGCAACTTGGGTGAAGTCGCTCTGTCCCTCGATCGGCTTAGCCTGAGCCGAGATAGCAGCAACAGCAGCGGCGACTCCCTGCTCGATACCGCGCTTGAGCGCCATTGGGTTAGCCCCAGCGGCGACGTTGCGCAGTCCCTCTCGAATCATCGCCTGAGCGAGCACGGTAGCGGTAGTGGTACCATCACCGGCGACATCGTTGGTCTTGGTCGCTACCTCTTTGACAAGCTGAGCACCCATGTTCTCGTATGGATCCTCAAGCTCAATTTCACGAGCGATCGAGACACCATCATTGGTGATGGTGGGGGCCCCAAACGACTTTGCAAGTACTACATTGCGGCCCTTTGGCCCGAGTGTCACCTTTACTGCATCGGCAAGCTTGTTAACACCGGCCTCTAGCGAACGGCGAGCTGACTCATCAAACTGTAACATCTTCGGCATTACTTCACCACCTTTGCGAGCACGTCACGGCCGTTAAGAATCAATAGATCCTCACCCTCAACCGTGATCTCGGTTCCTCCGTACTTCGAATAGACCACCGTATCGCCGACGTTGATGTCGAGCGCGATGATCTCACCAGTCGACTCCGCACGCTTGCCTGGGCCAACAGCAAGGACCTGGCCCTGCTGGGGCTTCTCTTTGGCGGTATCAGGAATCACCAGTCCAGATGCTGTCCGCTCTTCGGACTCTGCTGGACGGACCACAATCCGATCCTCTAAGGGATGGAGATTCATTCTGCTTTGCCTCCTTGTTTGAGTTAACTTGCCACCTATTGGCCAACTAGCACTCTAATACCTCGAGTGCTAACTTCCATCCACAAGCCAGAGTTTTCTGGTGGCCAAGACGTTCGCTCAAACTGGCGCATAGGCAGGCCCAAAGCGCGCTAGTTGTGAATCAAGTCCTGATCTTATCCCATATCGACGAGTGTGCGCTGCGGGTCCGCGTCGATGCAGACCACACCCGGATCACCCATCGATCGGTGAAAACCTGCAGCAGCTGCAATCATCGCTCCGTTATCGGTACAGTAACGTTTCGCCGGGATGGCGGCGACGACTCCACGCCGAGCAGCTACTTGCTCGATCCGAGTTCTTAGCAGTTCGTTGGCGGCGACACCGCCTCCAATCACAACCGAAGCGTAACCGTCAAGCGACAAAGCGCGTTCCACCTTGATCACCAACGCGTCAATGGCCGCGACTTGGAACGCAGTAGCTATCTCGATCGCACCCACCTCGGGGTGTGTTCTGGCAAAGGACATCACAGCCGTTTTGAGTCCCGAAAACGAAAAGTCGAGGCCCTCAGTGCGCAGGCCTCTAGGGAAGTCCACAGCCGGGGGTGGGGCGTTGTGAGCCACTCGTTCGATGGCTGGTCCACCCGGGTAGCCAAGATCGAGTAGCCGAGCTACCTTGTCAAAAGCCTCGCCGGCTGCATCATCCTTGGTTCTTCCAATGAGTCGGTAACTCCCAGGCGCATCCACAGCGATCATCTCTGTGTGCCCACCGGAGACCAGCAAGACCAGCGCTGGAAGTGCTACCGGGCCCTCGAGCGCGGCTGCGAAAAGATGACCCTCCATATGGTCAACTGGATAGAGCGGAAGGTGTGCCCCTAATGCCAATCCTTGAGCGCTCCCCACGCCGACCATGAGAGCTCCTGGAAGACCGGGTCCGTTGGTCACGGCGATCGCATCGAGGTCTCGAAGGTTGAGTTTGGCCTCGGCGAGCGCCGCTTCGATGGTGACAAGCATCGCCTGATCGTGAGCGCGCGCCGCCAGCTCAGGCACGACTCCGCCAAAGGATGCATGAATATCGACCTGTGATTGGATCACAGATGCAACCACCTCGGTTCCTGCCAGCACGGCGACCGCGGTCTCGTCGCATGAGGTCTCGATCCCCATGATCACGCCGGCGTCGATAAGTCTCAACTCAGATTCCGACCACTCTTGCTCAGAACCAGCGGAGGTATGTGAGGTTAACCCAGAGGTCGGATGGTGGTTCCTAGACAAGTGCGGAACCTCCCTGATCGAGAGCGTCGGCAATCCCCCGGCGACGAGCCAGTTCGGCTGGAGCATCTAGATCGTAGAGCCACATAATAATGGCGTCCTCTCCATTGTCATGGTAATAGCCACGCCTTAGCGCTACAGGAGCAAAGCCAAACCGTTGATAAAGTCGTTTAGCGCGTTCGTTGTGCGATCGAACCTCAAGAGTGCAATCCTTGATCCTCGCCATCTGCGCGGCCTCTAGGGCGTCGAGGATCAGTCGAGTCGCCACCCCGTGACCCCACTGGTCGGGATCGACTCCGACGGTAGCGATATGGGCCTCATCGACGATGTAGAGCATGCCCAGGTAGCCAACCAGCTGACTATTCTCCTCTGCTAAAGCGACCCGATAGCGTCGGTCCTCACCTCGCTGCAGCTCATCCTGAAAGAGTCGTCTGCTCCAAGGAATGCCAGAGATCTTCTGCTCGATCCGCAACACCTCCTCGAGATGTTCCTCGGCCATCGGGGCAAGACAGATCTTCATTGATTGAGCCCAACCCTACCAATAGAACCATCTGCCAACCGCACATCGAACCCACGCCGGACTCCGGACTCCTTCACGTACCAGACGCGAAGCTCGTTAGGCGACGTGAACGCTCCTCTCCTCCACAGAGCTGCGGCGAAATCGAGCAACTCTGCGTCGGAGTGCAGCTCCCGTTCAAAGACAGCTGCCCCTCGAATCCGGCCCTCCTCTCTCAGTTGACCGCCGACAAGATCTTCATGCCCCACCTCAAGATCGGTCAAAGCTACGACGCTTGCGCGCTCGATCGGGTGCGTCTGTCCTTGACGAACCTCGACTCTGAGAATCTTCTTACGGCCGATGGGCTCAAGTATGAGGCCAAGCTGATCGGTGGCGAGCTCCCCAGCGAGCTGATCGGCTAGCGGATCGATCGAGCGGAAGCTGACCACCCCAATCCCCCGCGACCAAGCCAACAGTCGAACAAAAGCCGCCGCACTTCGAAGTGGAAGCAGCGGACCTGGTCCAGTCACGAGTGCTAAAAGCTCGATCGGTTCATCGCCAGCTAGATCCGCCACGGCGGCCGCAAGCTCCCCAAGGGGTCTGTCACCAATTACACGACCGCTGTCTACCCCGTGTTTGCGAGCTAGTACGCGCCCAGGGCGTGTGGCGCAATCGACTAGGATGGAAACCGCAGGGTTCAACGCAGCCATTGCAAACGATCTCGCCATTGGGGTGTTGCCTCAATCTCCATACAGCGCCCTTCCCCTTCTAGTTGGATTCGCACCCACAGTCGCTCGTACTCAGCGAGCGATCTCGAGCGCTCAGCCCACTCGACAACTACCATTGCTCCGCGCTCCATCTCCTCGAGAACTCCCTGTTCATCTAGGTAGTCAGGGTCATCCACCCGATACAGGTCAACGTGATAGAGTTCGCCACCACCGGCGAGCAGATACGGTTTGACGGTGACAAAAGTCGGTGATGTCACCGACCGTTGAATACCAAGTCCATTGGCTATTCCCTGAGTAAAGGTGGTCTTGCCTGCACCGAGTTCACCGGTCAGCAATACGAGATCGCCGGGTTGTAGTGCGGTTCCAAGTCGGTATCCAAGCTCGAACATCGCCCCCGCAGTCTCGACGCGAAGCTTCACGGTCGGCCCTCTTCGAGCAGCAGATGTGCCCGCGCAAAATCTACCCGCATCTCGGTTAGACGGGCCGCCCCTCCTCGCAATGCAAACGCAGGATGGTATGTTGGTATCACTACCACCCCATCGAGGTCGTAGAGACGGCCGCGCAAGGAGCCGAGTGAGGCTTTGGATCGTAATACGCGACTAACTGCCACTCTTCCAAGGAGAAGAACGACTCTTGGGGCCACCAACATCAACTGGCGTTCTAGTAGCGATGCACACGCATCCATCTCTTCAGGCCTCGGGTCACGATTGTTAGGTGGGCGACATTTGACAACATTGGCTATATAGGTCTGCCCTCGAGTACGTCCGAGCTCTTCTTCGATGAGTCGATCGAGCAGACGTCCAGATCTACCAACGAAGGGACGGCCAAGTTCGTCTTCGCGAGCGCCAGGTCCTTCGCCAATGATCATCAGGTCGCTCGGCACACAACCCTCGCCGACGACCACCTGGGTGCGAGTCGCCGCGAGAGCGCAGTCCTGGCAGGCTCGTGCATCTCTAATCAACAGATCAAGACTATCAACCACGGTAGCGCCTTGGCACGCGGTCGCTGATCCCAGTCAGGATCTCGTAACTGATGGTCGAGAGTCTTGAGGCGAGTTCATCTGCACCGATCGACTCCGAGCCCTGATCGCCGATAAGCACCACCTCGTCACCAACCTCGACCGTCGGATCACCGACGGCTACCATTACGTAGTCCATCGCAACTACGCCTGCCAATCGATGACGCTCTCCTCGAATCAAGACCTCGGCTCCAGCATCAAAGAGCCCACGTCGGTAGCCATCGGCGTATCCTATCGGAATTGTCGCGATCGACGTCCCCTCTGGGAACAGCTGGCGATGACCATAGGATACACCTCCAGCCTCCGGTAGCCGATGGATCCGCGCCACCCTGCTTACAAGCCGAAGCGCCGGTCGCACACACAGTTCCGGTGCACCATAACCATACATCCCAATCCCCAATCGAACCAGATCGAAACCTGTCTGCGGATAGTTGACTAAACCAGCGGTGTTGGCAACATGAAGAAGAGGTCGAGTGTCTAGTTGGTCAACGATCTGCCGGTAGACATCCTGGAGACATCGCACCTGTGTCATCACACTCTGGCAACCCTCCTCGCCCTCATCCGCCCGCGCAAAATGCGAGTAGACACCGGCCACATCGATCCGAGCAGATCGTGCAGCCCGTGCGAGCACCACTGCGGCAGAGGCGTCACTCCCCATACGACGAAGACCGGTCTCCACCTCTAGTTGCAGCGAGGGGAGATAGAGCGAACGGTCGCGTTCAGAGAGTGACTCGACCACTTCGATCATCGACTGCATGGTCGCCATCGTGTGGACTGTGGGGGTGATCCGGTACCTGATAGCCTCGCCGAACAGGCTGGGGTCCGGCTCGCTCAACAGAACGATCGGCGGCTGGTCTACGCCCTCACGAAGGGCGATCGCCTCGTCGAAGGTGGCCACAAAGAAGACCTCAGCTCCAGCTGCGCTGGCGGCCTCTGCGACTCTGATAGCTCCATGGCCATAGGCGTCTGCCTTGACGACTGCTCCGATTTTGACCACCGACCCGACCTTAGCTCGAGCGAAGGTGTGAACTCGAGCAACGTTATCGCGCACCGCAGCAAGATCGACTTCAACGTAGGTTGGGCGGTGGGACGACGCAATCACCGAAGCAGTTCCTGCGGGGACGCAACACAGTGGAGGTCACCATAGTAATGAGCAATGGCGTCAACCAAAGAGGTGGCTGTCACCTTGCCGGTTGAGACGCCAGCGCCCGCCGCACCGTGCATATAGGCGCCGGCCCAAGCCGCCTCATAGGCCGACATCCCCTGGGCGAGCAGACCAGCGATCACGCCAGCGAGTACATCACCGGTGCCCGCGCTCGCCAGCTTCGCCGTTCCAGCCGCCGACAGCGCAACCGACCCGGATGGATCAGCAATAATCGTGGGAGACCCCTTCAGAAGAACCACGGCACCAAGATCGATCGCCGCCTGACGGCAGGCGACGACCGGCGACCCCTCTATCGGACCAAAAACGCGTTCGAACTCGCCATGATGAGGAGTCAGCACCGTGGAGGCTCGACGTCGACTGAGCGTACGTGCGAGATTTGAACCGTCACGGAAACAGGTCAATCCATCGGCATCGAGCACGACCGGACAGTCAGTGTCGATCAACAGGCGGCGGACAAAGTTACCTATCTGGAGTGAACCACCAAGCCCGGGACCCACCACCATGGCCCGGAATCTGCGAGAGGCCCCCACCACAGGCTCGGCAAAGTAGGACTCCAACCGGTCGACCACGACTTCGTTCGGATGCTCGAGCGATTCAGTAGGCTCAGCACGGGTGACCAGGTGCACGATACCAGCACCGACAGCCATAGCGCCTGCAGAACCGAAACTTGCAGCGCCTCGCATGCCTGGCGACCCTCCCACGACCATGACGCTCGCAGACCACTTATGACTATCCGGCGGCAGCTGGGGCATCACCGCCACAAGATCACGAGAGGTGATTAGATGGCATTGTGAAACTGCCGGGGCTAACGCAGGGAGTACACGCAGCAACTGCCCCGAGTAGTCGCGACCAGGACCGAATAGGTGACCGAACTTAAAGCCGCCGATCACGGCGGTATAGTCTGCACGAACGGCCCCGCCAAGAATCTCTCCTGTATCCCCTCCGACCCCCGACGGGATATCGACCGAGAGTACCGGGACACCTTCTGGGAGCTTTGGAGGATCAAAAGGACGAGAAAGGCCAGTTCCAACGATCGCATCCACCACCAGGTCAGGGCTTGGACCGATCAACTCGCTCTCGAGCTCTTCGGGTTCCATCACGGTCACAGCTATACCTAGGTGGTTGAGATGTCTCCCCATGCTTCGACCATCACTGCCGTTATTGCCACGGCCAGCCACGATCAGTACCCGGCGGCCGTAGCTGCCACCCAGGATGGAGACCGCTGTCTGAGCAAGCGCAAACCCGACACGATCTATCACCTCACCGGTCTCTCCTCTTCGAGCCAGTTCACGATCATAATTCGCAACTTCTGCAATCGTGACTACCGGATCCACGACAACGACCTCCAAAATCGACACCGACCATGAGCCTAGCCGTCAAGGATCACCCCTCGATTAGCGCTACCACGTGAGCGATGGCGAGCAGCTTGGTATGGGTCAAACTAAGTGCGAACTCAACACAGCCAGATTCGCTAGCGAGCTGAGCGGCCGTGCCAGATAGCCGGAGCACCGGAGCACCGGAGGCTAAGCGCAAGGTCTCGATCTCTTGAAATCGGACGGCACCGAGGCCCACTCCAAGCAGCTTCATCGTCGCCTCTTTGACACAGAAGCGAGCTGCCAAACTTT
>DAHXNM010000171.1 GCA_027365375.1 Ferrimicrobium sp.
ACATGGTCACCCAGCACCTCGCGTAATGCCCACTGGAGGAGATGGGTCGCGGTATGATTCGCTCTAACTCTCGCGCGCCTACCCGCATCCACCACTAGCTCCACAGAGTCGCCTACCGCTAGTTCCCCATCGATAACCTCGACCCAATGTCGAATGACACCTTGTACCGGCTGATCGGTGTCGACGACCTTCGCCCGGAACCCCGCAGAGTTGATCAAACCAGTATCGCCTACCTGACCGCCACCCTCAGGGTAGAAAGGGGTCCTATCGACATAGATGGCTACCCGCTCTCCCTCTTGCCCTACGAATTGGATCTCACCGATTCCCACCTCGGCCTCGTAGCCGAGAAACTCCGTCTTGCCGAAGGACTCCAGCACCCAGAGTGCACCCGTGGGCTGTTCATTCACCTCATCGTCTCCGAGCCCAGCTTGGCGAGATCGACTACGCTGCTCTGTCATCTCACGCTGGAAACCCTCTAGATCCACCGATACTCCACGATCTTGGGCGATCTCCGTCGTCAATTCGATCGGCACGCCAAAGGTGTCGTGGAGTCGGAACGCGACTCCACCGCGTACCTCTCCACTCTCGATAGCCGCATTCAGGATAGGAGCGCCGATGGCCAACGTCTGTTCAAATCGCCCCTCCTCCCGAGTGGCGAGCTCGAGAATACGCTCGCGTCGGTCTTGGAGCTCAGGGTAGGCGTCCCCCATCGTCTCTATAACCCCGGCAACGAGGCGCTCAACTACTCGCTGGCGAGCCCCTAAAAGCTGCGCACGCAACACAAGACGACGTATGATCCTTCGCAATACGTAGCCCCTGCCTTCGTTTGTAGGAACGACACCATCGGCGAGCAGAAAAGTCATCGCACGCGAGTGATCTGCGATGATCCGCAGACCTACATCATCATGGTGATCGGCGGCGTATGACCTTCCGGTGAGTGACTCCGCCTCCTGCAGGATCGGGTAGACAAGATCGGTCTCGAAAACGGACGGTCTGCCTTGGAGGATGGGAACGATTCTCTCTAAGCCAGCACCCGTATCGATGCACGGCGTAGGCAGCGGGACAAGGTCGCCCTCGGACTGCTGATCGAACTGCATGAACACAAGGTTCCATATCTCGAGAAAGCGCTCGTCAGAGCCGAACGCCGGCCCACCATCAGCCCCGTACTCCACACCCTTGTCGTAGTAAATCTCAGAACATGGCCCGCAAGGACCGGTATCCCCCATCTGCCACCAGTTATCCTCTTCGAGTCTCTGAATGCGGCCAGGGTCAACTCCAACGCCATCACGCCAGATCTCGGCGGCCTCATCATCACTGGTATGCACCGTCACCCAAAGCCTATCGGGCTCAAGCCCGAGGACCGAGGTGACCAACTCCCATGCATAAGGAATCGCCTGCTCCTTGAAGTAATCGCCGAAAGAAAAGTTCCCAAGCATCTCAAAGAAGGTCAGGTGTCTGAGCGTCTGGCCAATCTGATCGAGATCATTATGCTTGCCTCCTGCACGCATACACTTTTGAATGCTGGTCGCCCTCTGGTAGGGTGCTGGCTCCTCTCCAAGGAAGTAGCGCTTGAATGGCACCATTCCAGCGACCGTAAATAGCACCGTTCGATCAAAGGGAATCAAGCTCGCTGATGGCACCTGAGTGTGCCCACGCTCGACAAAGAACTCCCTAAATGCTCGCCTAAGCTCATTTGAGTCCATGAAACTCCCTCACCTCTCCCTCCATGATCCGACCTTGACGTTGGTCGCCACGGTAGGCCGCAACAGCTTCACGCACTGCCACCCGAACATCGGCTCGCATCCGCCGTAGAGCACGCTCGGCCGACTGTTCTAGTGGACGCCGTAGCACCGGTGTAGCCAGCATGGCCACTCGTCTAGCACCGACCACACCTACACCAAGCCCGAATATGAACCAACGACTACGCCGCATCAACTCAGTCCCTCCCTTCGATCCTTAAAAACCCTACGGCCGCGGTGGACGGCAAGTCGGAGTCGTCCCGCAGAAACAAACGGGTATCCAATCGTCTGAACCACCGTCTTCGTCATTCGATCTATCGCCTGCACGTCGCTTGCACGCTCCTCTAGCAGCTCTTTGGTCTCGCTCGCCGTCGTGGTGGCATCGTGAGCGAGAGTAGTGGCATACTTAATCAGATCAATCATCTCTTGGCGCCACTCGCTTGCAAACGCATCCATCTGCGACTTCAGTGTCCTCACTTGTGCGATCAGAATCAGACAGATCACAAGCAGCACAATAGAGGCGATCGAAGCAATCAAAGAAACCAACTCGCGACCTCCAGGGCAAGGCTTGCGCCCAGTCTACCGACCTCAACAGGGCAAGGGAACACGCCCGGGTTCCATCGATCCCAGACAACCAATTAATCCTCAAGTGGACCCATCAGTCTGCTACAATCGCCCTCGTTCCCTAGGAGGCAGAGGCTCCAGCTTCGGTCTGTCGTTCACCGCTAGGCGCCTGACGCGATCCACCAGGCAACATACGATAGGCGTTGAACACCCCGTCAAGCTGCCGTATGGCCCCGAGTACGGAGGAGAGGTGTCCTGGATCGACGAGCTCGAACTCGAAGCGCATCCGTGAGACATGATCTCCACCAGTGCGCGATGAACTCATCGTGATATTGACGTGATGCTCACTCAATACCTTGGAGACGTCAGCGAGCAAACGTGCGCGATCCAGCGCCAGCACCTCGATCGCCATCTGATAGGTGGCGCCACCCTCATGAGCCCATTCAACCTCGACCCGTCGCTCGCTTGCACGCTTTAGCAGATCAAGAACGTTAGGACAGTCGGCTCTGTGAATACCCACTCCACGGCCCTGGGTGATGAAGCCTACGATCTCATCGCCTGGAATTGGATTGCAGCAACGCGAGATTCGAACGAGGACATCCTCCATCCCTTCGACGAACACCATCGGGCCCTTCGACATCCGGCGCGGGCGCTGATGCGACACCGTGGGCGCATACCCCTCAGTCTCAAGCTCGTTGCGCTGCACACGCTGGGCTACCGCACGAGCAGAGACATGTCCCTCACCAACCGCAACAAGCAGTCCCTCACCATCGTGTAGACCATTGACTTTTGCCAACTTCGCGAGACCGGCCTGAGATAGATGGGCATTGACCGCCAAGTTCTCACGACGAAACGCCTTCGTAAGTTCGTCCCGGCCGATCTCGATCGACTCCTCGCGACGCTCACGCGAAAACCACTGCCGAATCTTAGCCTTAGCCCTCGGCGTTACAACGATCGACAGCCAATCCCGTGATGGTGCCGCAGAACTCGAGCGTGAGCTGACGATCTCGACGGTATCGCCAGAGCGCAGCGTGGACTCGAGCGGAACGAGGCGTCCGTTGACCTTGGCACCGATACAGCGGTGCCCAACCTCGGTGTGAATCGAGTACGCGAAGTCGAGCGGGGTGGCACCCACCGGTAACGTAACCACCTTGCCCTTTGGGGTGAAGACGTAGACCTCATCCATCTCGAGGTCCGACTTCAGATGTTCGAGGAACTCTAGTGGGTCAGGCAACTCCTCCTGGAGCTCCATTATCCGATCTACCCAAGCGGCGTTGGTGGAGCTTGAGCCCTCTTTGTAACCCCAGTGGGCCGCGATCCCGAACTCCGCGCGTCGATGCATCTCTCGCGTACGCACCTGTACTTCAAGCGGGTTTCCCTTATCAAGTAGGACTGTGGTGTGGAGCGACTGATAGAGATTGAACTTTGGCGCGTTGATATAGTCCTTAAAGCGACCGGGAAGAGGCGCCCAAAGCGAATGCACCACCCCTAGCGCTGCCCAGCAGTCGCGGTCGTTCTCGGTGACTATGCGAACACCGATGATGTCATAGATAGAGTCGAAGTCCTTGTCCTTGATGATCATCTTCTCATAGATCGACCAGAGGTGTTTCGGACGCCCAGTCACATCAGCGTCGATGCCAACGAACGCAAGCCGCTTACGCAGCTCCTCTGTCACCTCAGCTAGATAGAGTTCACGCTCTGGGGCCCTGGTGGCGATCATGTGATCGATCTCGGCATAGCGTCTTGGGTGCAGGGTGGCGAAGGCAAGGTCCTCAAGCTGCCATTTCATCTCCTCGATCCCCAGGCGATTCGCGAGAGGAGCATAGATATCCATCGTCTCCTGGGCGATGCGGCGCTGCTTCTCTACCGGCAACGCAGAGATCGTACGCATGTTGTGAAGTCGATCGGCCAACTTGATCACCAATACACGCGCATCCTTGGCCATCGCAATCAACATCTTGCGCATAGTCGCGGCCTGTTGAGCTTCGCGAGAGTCGAAGCTGATCCGATCGAGCTTGGTGAGTCCGTCGACTACTTCGGAGACCGTCGGAGAGAACTCCTCACCGATCTGCGTTAAGGTCACCGCTGTGTCTTCTACGGTATCATGGAGCAACGCAGCCACCACAGCAATCAAGTCACCGCCTAGCGCCGCGGTGATCAAGGCTACACCGATTGGATGGGTGACATAGGGTTCACCCGATCGCCGGCGCTGTTGACCATGTGCCAAGCGCGCAAACTCTAACGCTCTCTCGATGGTCGCGCTCGC
>DAHXNM010000193.1 GCA_027365375.1 Ferrimicrobium sp.
GCCCGGTTGGCGTTGCCGGTCTTGCCTGAGATCGACTCTGGCCTCGATCATCTCCACTTTGGCTACGCCTTACCAATAGTTTCCGAGATCGTGGTGGTAGCGGTGGTGGTGGTCGCCGCCGTTGTCGTAGGTGCATTCGCCGCCGCACGCGTGGTTGGACGAGCGAGTTTTGATGAGCTTCGGGCAGGTGATCGATGAGCAGCACTCCCCATCAACTAGGAATCAGGGTGTCTGGACTTGTACACCTATATCCGATACCAGAGGGTGATGTCGTTGCTCTTCGTGGCGTCGACTTAGAGATCGCCGCTGGCGAGGTGGTGGCACTACTCGGTCCGTCGGGCATGGGCAAGTCAACGCTACTCAGACTTATCGCTGGCCTCTTCAATCCGTCAGCTGGAAGGATCTTCCTGGGAGAGAAGGATATCAGCCAGTACAAGTCTCGTGAGCTCGCCCGCCTTCGTGGCCGTGAAGTCTCGCTAGTCCTCCAGGGAGCGACCAATAACCTGATCGGATACGGGACGGTGCTAGAGAACCTCGTCTTTGCGGCGGATACCAAAACATCGCGAGCCAGAGCGCAGGAGCTGCTGGAGACGCTTGGGTTGGCACCGATCGCCCACCGAGTGGTACGTACCCTCTCCGGTGGTCAACAGCAGATGTGTGCGTTGGCGGTTGGCATGGTGCACGATCCGAGCGTGTTGTTGGTCGACGAGCCGACGAGCCAGCTCGACCACGTCAGTCGCGATCTGGTGGTAGAGCTCTTGATGCGGATAAACGCCGAGTATCACACGACGGTAGTGATCGTCACCCACGATCCGCACATCGCCAGTGCTATGCCTCGAACTATCACGATTCGGGACGGTCGGGTAGGCGCTGAGGGGCGATTCGGTGAGGAGTTTGCCGTCGTTGGCCAGGACGGCACCTTGCAGCTGCCTCCACATCTGCGCCACGTGTTGCCCCCGGATTCACTGGTGAAGGTAACCCAGATCGAGCGAGGGCTCGAGCTGCGATTGCTTGAGGAGGGCGAGCATGAGTGAGGTAGTCGCGGTGGAGGTGGAAAATCTCGAGGTCCGCCGTGGTTCAACACAGATCCTCTCGATTCCCAAGCTCCGGTACCAGGCGGGTGAGATGGTAGCCATGATCGGACCATCTGGGTCAGGGAAGACGACACTCCTACACGCCATCTGTGGGCTAGTGAGGCCCGATAACGGTTCGGTGGAGCTGGTGATGGCCGATGGCAGACGCCGTAGTGCTGATCTCGAGGACACCGCTCTAGTTCCGCAGGCCTTTGGGCTCGTGGCCGCGTTGACGGTGTCAGAGAATGTTGATCTTGGACGCAAGCTTTGGCGAGGTGCTGGGAGCCTTCGTCCAGTAGACGAGCTTTTGGGTATGGTTGGCTTAGATGGTCTCGCCGAACGCTTGGTTCGAGAGCTTTCGGGCGGACAACAACAGCGAGTAGCGGTGGCTAGAGCCCTGGCGGTTGCACCTAGAATCTTGGTCGCTGACGAGCCTACATCTGAACTCGATGCTGGCAATCGTGAGCGAGTGATGGAGCTTCTTGTCGGCCATGCCAACGCCGGTAATCTAGTCGTCGTCGCCGCACATGATCAGGCGATCACCGAGTATGCACACAGAAGTCTGGCTCTCGCCGATGGTCTACTATCCAACGTTGAGTTCTAATAGCTAGTCTTCAGAGCTCGCCTTTGGATACGGATCAAGTTGGGTGATCAGGCTCGCGGTTGTTCGGGCGAGGTTGACTGCATGGTCGCCAAAACGTTCGAGAAAGCGGCCTACTAGTGCGAGTTCCATGGCGATCGCGATCGGAGGCGAAGAGGAGGCGACCTCGGTCATGAACGAGACATGTAGGTCGTCAAGACTCTCGTCGAGCTGATCGAGATGGTTGGCCACGCTCGGGTCCTGCGCGTCGAAGGCTAACGACGCCTGTGTCCACATCGAGGCACCGAGCTCGGCCATCTGTTCCATGATGCCGCGGCAGCGAGGTTTGAGATCACGTGTGAGGTCGAGGGAGGCTTTGCGAGCTATGTGCTCTGCGAGATCTCCACTCCGCTCAAGCTCTGGAATGATGCGAACTACGCCAACCAGATAGTGTAGCTCTCCAGGCTGGTGGTCATCCTCCATTAGCCTTTGGCTCACCTCGTGTTGGAGCGTACCGTAGAGCTGATCGATACGGCGTTCGCGATCGACGAGTCGGGTAGTAATCGAGGTGTCGCTGTGGAGCAACGCCTCTTTTGCGCCGACAAAACTATCCCCCACGAGGGCAAAGAGCTCGAGGACGCGCTGATCTATCGAGGCTGAACGATAGTTATGCACAATACTCATTATGACATCAGTCTAGAAGGCGAAGCTGGGTGGGCTCCCGATCTAGTTGGCTCTTGGACTCGAGCACCCAGTGTTACATGCGCGGCGTGTTCGTATTTGGTCAACCGCAACCCTTGAGTTCGGTTGTAAGGCTGGCTGCGTGAACCCCATTTATCTATTGCCGCGCCTCATAATGCCAATCGCCTATGTTGGTCATCCCACATAGGCGATTGGCTGGCGTTGTGTGTCTTGAGTGCTTAGCTAAAGCTTGGTTGTGGGTTAGGCGGGTTCGTGGCCTGACATATCGGCGTTCTTGCGAGCCTTTCCGACAAGATCGACCACTAGTGGGTCTAACTCCTCGACGGTGAAACGGACGCCAGCAGCGTCGATTCCCGGGCCCGCGTGCCATCCTTCGGCGACATCGACGTGATTGCCGGCGACATCGAACACTCGTCCAGTGATTGAACGCGATCGGTCCGAGCCGAGCCAGACTACTAGCGGCGAGATGTTCTCTGGCGCGAGTTGCTCCTTCGCCTTGATATCGTCGTCGGCTACTATACCAAGATTTTCTGTCATGCGAGTAAGGGCCACAGGGGCAACTGCGTTGACGGTTACGCCGTAGCGACCGAGTTCCATCGCTGCGATATTAGTCAGCGAGGCGATTCCGGCCTTTGCAGCGCCATAGTTAGATTGGCCAACGTTGCCGTAGATGCCGGAGGCTGAGGTGGTGTTGATGATACGAGCATCCCGAGGTGTCCCGGCCTTGGAGAGCTCTCGCCAGTAACTCGCTGCCCAATGTACCATATTGAACGTCCCCTTGAGGTGCACGCCGATGACCAAATCCCACTCATCCTCGGTCATATTGATGATCATCCGGTCGCGGAGGATGCCAGCATTGTTGACTACGACATCGAGGGCGCCGTAGGCATCGATGGCGGTGTTGATGATTCTCTGTGCACCCTCCCAGGACGAAACGTCATCTCCGTTGGCGATGGCCTCTCCGCCTGCTGCCCGTATGGCATCCACAACCTCTCCGGCAGGGCCTGATCCTGATCCAGAGCCGTCTACCTCGGCCCCAAGGTCATTGACCACCACCTTGGCCCCATGCTCGGCGAATAACAGCGCGTGAGCACGCCCGATACCTCGCCCCGCTCCCGTGACGATCACAACCCGCTGGTCACAAAACTTTGTCATCTGCCCTCCTTGTAGTGCTACCCTCATTCTACGACCGACACTAAAGCATTCAAAGGCAGCATTGACGATTTCTAGCCGAGATCGGCTATCTCAGACATGCGTACGGTCTGGGTTCCTGATAGCGACGGTGATACCCTCGGGTAGTGTTGTTGTCGGGGATCGGAGGACTGCGAGGAGAGTCTCGACGACAGCCTTGGAGGCGGCGGACTGAATTCGATTTCGATAGCGCCCAACCCCGACCCGGCGCGGATTGAGATCCGCTATCGGAATGGAGACCCGAGGCTGAACCTGTGACAGGCTGAGAATCGCACTCGAGGGTAGGATGGCAGACCCGAACCCAGCTAGGGCGAGGATAGCGACGATGTGAAGCCCATCGATTTCAGCGGTGTGACGTAGCTGGAGCCCTCTAGTCGCGGCCATCGCCTCGAGTTCTTCGCGAAACGCAACATGATTCGGAGGGACGATGAGTGGATACTGCACGGCCTCATAGAGCGAGATCGATTGTTGTTGGGCGAGTGGGTGATCTTGTCCCACGATGAGCACGTAGGTCTCGGTGAAGAGCGACTCGAAGGTCAGTCCATCGATAGTGAGTGGAGTGGTTAGCAACGCAAGGTCGATGTTGCCCGAGTGTAGGCGCCGCTGCAGAGATGCGGCGGTGCCCTCGGCAATCTCGATCTCGAGACGTGGGTGGGTGGTGTTTAGCCGGTCGAGTAGGAACGGCAGCAGCCAGCTCGCGGTGGTTGCAATGACTCCGAGCCGAACGCGACCGGTGATGTCAGCTTTAAGACCATCCAAGTCTGAGTAGATCTCCTCGAGCTCTTCGAGAAGCCGACGCGACCGGCGGGCCACGATCTCACCCTCCTCGGTGAGAGTCCCGGTGCGACGGTCGATGAGTAGCGTATTCAGCTCTCTTTCGAGCCGAGAGATATGGCTGGAGATATTCGATTGAACGGTATCGAGTGCCTCGGCAGCTGCTGAGAAGCTCCCTGCCTCTTCGACCGCGAGGAGCGAACGTAGTTGGCGGAGCTCCATGGGTGCATCCTATCGGAAAAAGTGATACAAGCTATCATAAAAAAGCTTTGGATCCAGGGGTTCAAGTAAGTAGTATGTAATACAGCAACGGAAATGGTTCCCCCCCCAGAACCGTTGCGCCCTATAAAGGAGCCGGCACCCCCCTGCCGGCTCCTTTCACTTTTTGTACTCTGTAGGATTTGGTCTAGGAGTTCACGCCCGTCGCGTTCCCGCTGGCAGTTAGGATACTCGCTGATGGACCTCCCTTCTCGTGCCCGCGTGGCGAGGCGTACCGCCCAACTCGTGGCTCTCGGTGTGAAAACTGTTCCGCGCTTTCAGGGGCAGACACTTCCGGGGCGAATTGCGCTCGCGATCGATCCTGGGTTTCTCAGCCATAGCCACGATGTCTACATGAGTCAAACAAAAAGTGTGCTCGTGACTGGTACCAACGGGAAGACGACGACTTCAGCCTTCGTGCGGTCTCTGCTTGGCGCTGATACGCTTTCGAACCGCGGTTCCAACCTTCCTTGGGGGGTAGCGAGCGTGCTGGCAGCGAGCAAAATAAGCTCTCGGTACGCGGTTTTTGAGGTCGATGAGGCCTATGTCCCGTCGGTTGCCAAGAGCCTGGAACCGTCGATCCTCGTGTGGCTGAATATGTCCAGAGACCAACTCGACCGCAACCTCGAGGTGCGACGGCTGGCTGCTCGCATCGGTGAGTCTGCGGCCACTATCGACACCCTGGTGGCAAACGCCTCCGATCCGTTGATCGTGGCTAATGCCGCCGGCTTTAAGCGGTGTTTGTGGGTTAAGGGACCGGCCGAGTGGCAAGGAGATGCGCAGTCGTGTCCGCGCTGTACTGGCGAGTTGACGCACGCACGCACCTGGAGTTGTACCTCGTGTGGGCTTTGCGAGCCCTCTGCTGACTATGAGGTCGATGAAGACGGTCGGCTTTCGAAGAATGGAACCGAGCTTGGATCCGTGCATCCCGGCTTACCTGGGGGCTTCAACCTTTTGAACGCGCTCTTG
>DAHXNM010000204.1 GCA_027365375.1 Ferrimicrobium sp.
ATGGACTTCATCCATGGCCAGGAGTTGTTTTTTGTTGCGACAGCGCCGCTGAGTGACCATGGCCACATCAACTGTTCTCCCAAGGGCTTGCGCGATACCCTCTATCTCCCTGATGCTCGCCATGTAGCCTATTTAGACCTCACCGGCTCGGGAGCGGAGACGATCGCCCATCTTCGCGAAAACGGGCGGATAACCTTAATGTTCTGTTCTTTTGCCGGAGTGCCAAACATCCTCAGGATCTACGGTACCGGTCAGCCGTTGCTTCCCGGCGGTTCAAGATTTGACTCACTGATCACCAAGTTTCCCAATCGCCAAGGCGCCCGAGCTATCATCTTGATCACGATCGCGAGCATCGCGGACTCTTGTGGCTATGGAGTACCCATGGCAGCACAGATGCGCCAACGAGACCGGCTCGAGAACTGGATTGCAGCCAAGGGAGAGGAGGGCTTGAAGAGTTACCGAAAGCGCTACAACACTCGCAGCATCGATGGGCTGCCAGCAATCCCTTAGGCCCACCTAGAACAACAACGTATCCAGCTGGTTCAATCTAGCTGAGTCAATCTAGCTGAGCATGTCTAGCGGAGCCAATCCGGCCGACTGCGGTCTCATCTGATCACAGAGACCTAATCATCCCAACTGGCTCGCGCTCGTGTGGCTCCCGCCAACCGCTTGCCGACGGTCAATGCAAGCCAAGCTCCAAAGGAGCCAGTCTGAGGTCCAGAATACTGAGTCAAGTCGTTCCAGAAGATCCCCCACGCACTAGCGATGCGCTCAGACCTACTACCAGCACCAACCAGCGACCGCATGGCCAAATCAGCGACCTTGGGGTGTCCTAACGCAATACTCTGGGCAAGGTAACCGGTAGAGAGAAAGCCGCCAAAATGCTCGTGAATCGCGGAACGATATGCGTGCGCTCCTTCGGCACCAAATCGGTCGATCACCGAAGCACATAGCCAAGCACTAACGAGTGCAGCCGCAATCCCCTCCCCCTGAAATGGGTTAACGAGTCCCGCTGCGTCTCCAACCAAGTAGACGCCATCTCCAGCCGCACGAGTCCCAACGAGCCCCATTTTCAACCAGCCCCCCATCTCCTGGTAAGCTCCATCGAGGTTTACAATGTCGCGATCCACGAGATCCTGCTGATAACGATCCAACAGTTCACGTGCACCCTTTGCTCGGCTACGATCGGAACCAACGCCAATACCAATACCAAGATTCAGCTGGTCATCTCCCTGATCAAATACCCATCCATAGCCAGGGGTGGCAGTTGGCCCATTACCGAGCAACAGGTCAACTCGATCAGCCTTGGTGGAACCTCGGATATGGCGTCGCAACGCGAAACCTAGGAGGATCCGTCCCGGGTCGGTCATATTCATAGAGCGAGCAACGCTTGAGTTTGCACCATCGGCTCCAACAACAACGTCAAACTCATCACTCTGATCGCCGATCCGCGCGACAAGTCGATCACCCCGTCTCTCTACCCCGCTAACTACTCCAGCCCTAGATAGCGCCCCTTCAGAGAGAGCCTGCCTGTAGAGGATGTCGTCAAAGTCACGCCTTCGAATTGTCAGGCCAAATCCACGATGACCAAGCCCAGGACGAGCTGGCATCAGCATCTCACGCCCCTCGAATCCAAGCCACATCGACCCAATCCGATGCCGGTTAGCGCCAAGCTCAACCCCCACCCGATCTAGCACTGCGAGAGCAAGAGGCCCAATCACATCTCCACACGCCTTGTCCCTAGGAAACTCGGCTCGATCCACGAGCACCACGTCGTGTCCACCTCTAGCCAAAAGTATGCCCGTCAGCGACCCAGCTGGTCCAGCCCCGGCGATAAGAATCCTCATGAGAAACTGACCTGGAGTATCCGAAGTTGCAGTTCGGACCCGCTTCCTTTCACAGGATAGGGATCCTTGATCCCCACCTCCCAGTAGAATCCATTGTTCCCAGCCTTCGAGGCCAAGATCACATCCTGACCCTTGCTAACACCTGCATCGTAGAGATGCCAGCCTGCATCTGGAAGTGATGCCTTAAAGAACGAGAGAACCTGTCGTGGCTTCATCCCGGACTGGTAGAGGATATAGCCATCAAAATTTGCGCCCCCTGCATTCAGGTCTTTGTATACCTTGGCAACCATGCCAACCGGAATGAGAACCGCCTCTGCAATATTCTTGGGAATCTCGCCTGCTGGGCCCAGCTTCTGTAGCTGCGGCATAGCCGTTGTTGCCGACGACGGAATGGGGATCTGCGCCGGCTTTTGACCGCTGCTTGGAATCGCAGCCAACGTCCCGATACTCACTACCACAATTGCGCCGACCCCAACGGTCCAACCTATCACCTTACGTCTGTTCACGCTCTATCTTGTTCCAATCTGAAGGACTTAGCCAACCCGATCGGTTCATATTGCTGACCCGATTAGTCTCCTATAGATTACTGGCGGTGTGGCCGAGTGGTTAGGCAGAGGCCTGCAAAGCCTTGCACAGCGGTTCGAATCCGCTCGCCGCCTCCAGTTGTTTTCAGTCCATCACGATTAGTCGATAACCAGTATCGATGGTTCTTGGATTCGTTGGGACCCAATAGGCCAC
Source organism: Ferrimicrobium sp. (assembly GCA_027365375.1). Classification (GTDB taxonomy): domain Bacteria; phylum Actinomycetota; class Acidimicrobiia; order Acidimicrobiales; family Acidimicrobiaceae; genus Ferrimicrobium. The sequence continues at coordinate 2,586 of DAHXNM010000204.1, forward strand.
CAGCACGAGTTGACCGACCTTGCGCGTTAAGGCCGGTAGCACTCAATCAGTAGTTCGTCACAGTTTTTCACTTTGATGGCCAGTTGAAAGCTCCAAAACAACTGAGTCGAAGCTTCATTCATCAACACTCTTGCGAGCAGCTAGTCGAGTCGGGCATTCTCTAGAGGCATATGCGTTGGTGCGTCAACCCGATTGGACGAGAGAATGAAATGAGCCACAGCAAATACCGCTGGTTAGTTGCACTCCATGAATATCTCGAAGGACCCAGGCTGGGATCAGCATCGCTCCTCATCTCCTTGCCCAGACTCACTATCGCCGTAGCCAACCAACGACGCATTCGGAGTAGGAACGGACCGCCCCAAGAAGACTCCGTCTACAGCTTCAACGTTGCTACGCTGCAACCACCGCAAGCTCTACCGCCGAACCTACTCTGAGCTTTGCCCGATACATGGCGTCATCCGCTCTCCGCAAAAGGTTATCCACGCTCTCGCATGGGTCATCGGTCACCGCAATCCCTACACTCAGAGTGACATTGGTGGCAGCACCTGGTTCAAAGCCCGAAGAGTTTCCTGCAGAGATCAACAAACGCTCTCCAATCCGTACCGCTTCGCTCACCTCGCCGAGGTCGGGGCAGACCACCACAAACTCGTCACCCCCGAGTCTCGCTAGCGAATCCGTAGGTCGAATATGGCTCCTCATCGACGCGGCCATCACCTTCAGCACGTGGTCTCCAACGGCATGGCCGAAGTGGTCATTAATCTCCTTGAAGCCATCGAGATCGATAAAGAGTACGGCGAGCACTCGCCCAGTACCACGCAACTGCGCAAGAGCTCGCTGGATGTACTCAACACACCAGGCACGATTGGGGAGACCAGTCAGCGAGTCGGTCATCGCGGCGCGCCGAAGCCCCAAGACTGCAGATGCTAGTTGAGCATGGTAGCGAAGAAGAGTTAACTCATCGTCGGTGAACTCCCTCGGTTGAGAATCAAAGATAGCAACACTTCCGATGACAATCCCGTTGTCAACCAACGGTTCTCCCGCATAGGCAGCGACAACATGGTCACGCACCAACGGATTGCGCCGATAGGCCCGGTGCGTTGCGGCGTCGGCTACGACCAAACTCCGTCCGGTATTAACTACTTCAGCACAGAAAGACTCTGCATCGGGAACGCAAGTCGAATCCTCGCCTACTCCGATCTCGGCAACATAGAGTTGCTTACCTGGAGTTACAATATTCACAACAGCTATAGGAACACGACAGGCAATTCCCAATGAAGCGACTATCGCATCAAAGTCCTTATCACCCAAATGACCTGATAGCTGAAGATCATCTACACCATTAAGCCTCTCGACGTTCTCGACGCCAGTCACCAGCCTTATCGGCAACTGGCAAGAGTCGATGTAACCCGAATCACTTAACCGATTATTCATCGACACACCACCACCTCGAAAGGACATCCTTCCATCTCGCCGACTCCACCACCACCGTCAGCCCACTGAATTATCGGCATTATGGGACGAACGCTGTAGGCCAACACCTCTTACATCCTTAAGGTATGCACCTGACTCAACGTGCAACCAGCCACCTCATCATTGGAGCTCACAAAATCTAGCCAGTGAAGAGGTAACCGTGACAATCATCCATGAAAGTGACTGACCACGAAAGCACTCCGGTCAGGCCTAGCCGATAGGGACGTTCCCTGTTGGCCCTTTGCAATTGCCTACGTAATGATGGCGACCAAGGCCAGTTACCCAACCGAGGTACGCTGAAACAGCGAGACGATAGCCGCGAGCCCAATGACAGCAGCGCCAACACCAACTGCCCAAGTCAGCCCTAGATGTGAGTCGGCAATCTGACCCGTCACTAATGGTCCCAAGCTCTGTCCAAGAGCGATCGCGACAGTTGCAACCCCCATGGCACCTGTCTGCAGCGAAGGCGGCAGCACAGCGCGCGTAACCACCCCAAAAGCGGTCGAACAGCTCATCAACGCAAGACCGAACAAGACCGCTGCAACCGACTCGACGAGCAGGGTCGTTGATAACAAAAAGAGGGCAGCTCCTAGTGCTCCAGAGAGGTAAATAAGCGCAGTTACACGCCCGGGGTGGTTCCCGGCAAGTGGCCGGTACCACACAAAACCACTCACCGC
>DAHXNM010000231.1 GCA_027365375.1 Ferrimicrobium sp.
CGTACGAAAAGCCTTGGTGAAACCTGTGTCGACCGATGCCCGTAGGCTCCTCCCATGACGAGCCTCATCCTTGAGACGTTCGAAGAAAACGATGTAGGAGTCGACGATCACACCAATCGAGACGATAATTCCGGTCACCCCCGAAAGGTTTAGGGTGAGCTGCGCGCTGTGCCCAAGATAGGCGATGATCGCCCAGAGCGCAGCGAAGGTGGTTACGAGACCTCCAACGACTACCAAGCCCAGTAAGCGGTAGTAAAAGATGGTATAAAGCATGACGACGATGAGGCCAACGACACCGGCGATGAGGCCAGCGCGCAGAGATGCAGCACCCAGAGTTGGGGAAATGGTCTGCACCGTCTGTTGAACGAGCTGTACAGGAAGAGCACCATAGTGCAAGATGGTCGCTAGATCCGTAGCTGATGCCTGTGTATAGTTGCCGGTGATCTGGCCCTGGCCATTGAAGTTGGTAGCGTTGATCTGCGGTGCAGACTGTACGGTACCGTCAAGAACCACCGCCAGTAGCTGATGGTAGTACGTCTTGGCGATCTGGTTGAATATAGGGGAACCCTTAGCGGTGAGTGTGAAGTTGATTGCCCAGTGATTCGATGCGCTCTGTGTCAGTGGCGCTGCATAGACACTCTTGATCGCGTTACCAGTCAGGAGCGTTGGGCCCACCACATATCGTGCGATGACGGTCTTGGAGTTGCCCTGATACTCGGGCAGCAGAGCGGTGGAGGCGGAGGTGGCCTTCAGTGGATTGGTCGAGGGCACATACTGTAGCGTCGAGGCGGTATTTGTCGTTGACGTTGGGCAGGTCGGCGTCAGCTGCGCCTTCTTCAGATGCAAGCTCGCTGGTGGCTTCGTGTAAAGAGGAGCTTGGCAGAGTACAGGGCGAAACTGCAGAATAGCGGTCTGGCCTATGTAGCTCAGAGCTGTTTTTGGATCCTTAACTCCGGGGAGGTCTACGACAATATCAGCTCCCTGCTGCCCAATAGATGGCTCCCCCACCCCAAGCGCGTTGACTCGATTCTGGATGATCGATATCGTCTCGTTCAGCGTCGCCGTAGACACCTTGTGCGCCGGCTTGTACACTACCGAAGCCCCACCTTGGAGGTCAAGTCCAAGAACAGGGGCGTAATGGAGAGAGATCACCACGGCAAAAGCAGCGAGCGCTACCACCGTGCTAATCAGGACCGAACGGATCCAACGCCCTTTACGCATTCTCCACCTTTATCATTGAAACCAAACACATGATCCTAGCCACCTCTGGCCCTATAAAGTTAGTCGGAGCTAACACCAGTTCTTATGGCTGGTCGACTCCAGACGTTATCGACATCAGCTAGCACTTCTGCAACCGTGTTCTCCACAATCGCTTCCCTTAGCCGGGAGACGAGCCGGAACTGAAATGCGAGGTTATGCACGGACAGCAAAGCGCCGGCACTCTCGCTGTCAACATGGGCTAGGTGGTGAAGCAGACCCCTGGATACCCGCTGACAGACACGACAACCACACCCCGACTCCAGTGGTTCGTCCAGACCACGATTGAGCATTCCCTTTACACGCACCGGACCCTGATCGGTGAGCGCCGTACCGTGTCGTGCGATTCGAGTAGGCGAAACACAATCAAACATGTCGATCCCCAAGGCGGTCGCATGAGCGAGCAGATATGGGTCGCCGACACCCATAAGGTAACGAGGCTTATCCACAGGAAGTCCATCGACCACTGTTCGCACCGCCTCAAGCGTACTCTCATGCGACTCGCCAACTGCTAGACCGCCAACTGCATAGCCATCGAAGTCGAGGTCGGTGATCGCCTCCGTGCTCTGCCTGCGCAGTTCGAGATCGATACCTCCTTGGATGATCCCAAATAGCGCCTGGCTCGA
>DAHXNM010000240.1 GCA_027365375.1 Ferrimicrobium sp.
ACCTGCGGGCAAGTTCGTTTTGAGAGAGTCCCGAAATAAACCGGGCCTCCCACACGTAGGTCCCAAGAACCCCCCTTGATGCGTCTGCGACATTGAAAGCCATATGAACATTATACCTGATCTGGCATAACTCATGCGAACCTCCGTCCGCTTACAGAAGGGGATTGCGCTCCTGTTCGTTCAAACTGCTTAAGGTGTGGTCACCACGAACACCCCACAGCCCCTGACTCCACCCAGCCAGGGGCTCGCAGAATAGCTCAAACCCTCACCACTCGTCCATCCTCCACCACGTACCCGACCGGCAGAATCGTTGACTCGTCTACCAACACTCCCCTGAGATCCGCACCGGTCAAGTCAGCACCAGCCAGATCCGTTCCCCTGAGATCAGCACGCCTCAAGTTCGCTCCCCTGAAGTTAGTGTCTCTCAAATCCGCGCGCTTCAAGTCGCCGCGCCTCAAGTTCGCGTTCCTGAAGTCTTCTCCCCTGAGTGGGATGTCGGCAAAGTCGGCCCTTCGGAAGTTGTTAGCTAGGCGATCCATGATCCCGCCTGTTCTCCCATAATTTCCCAGCTCTCTTACGAAATATCGAATCACTCTCGTCTCCCTTTGTGTTTCCCCCGTTCACCAGGGCTGCAAAAGACATATGCGCCCGATCTCGGTGGGCCGTGGTAGAGTCCGCCTAACAGACAGACCCCACCACGATTTACCTTGTCGCTAACCTTCAGCACGAATCCACTCACCAAGGGTTCGTGAACCCTCCGTGAAGTACTGGCGAATCGCGGTCACTGCACCGGCCTCGTCTAGCTCCGACACAAACACGTCGAAAAGCTCTTGGCTAAGCAGGACGTAACCTTCCGCACCACATGTGTAGTTACCCATGCACTTGTCTGGCGAAAAGACCTCACGATTCCAATTCCAATCGTCTCCGCCCTCGTCACCTTGTAGGCACCATAGGCCAAGATGCTGAGCGCACTTGACCAATTCATCCTCAACAAATGCAGCAGTCCCATACTTGGCTTCATATGCATCGCACTGCAGTGTGTCAATACCTGACTCGTGGACCACTTCCTGCTCATTGAAGCCAAACTCTTCGAGTAGCTTGAGGAAGACGCGCCCGTCCTCGGTACTCGCCAGCTTCTCTTCATCCCAGGGGCCAAATTCGATCCATGCTGTAACTCGTTCGCTCATCTCAATCTCCTTTGCGTTTCCCCTGCTCACCAGGGCTAAGTATCATATATTCACGCCCACAGATGCCCGCGCAAACACCTGGCACCCGATCACCCGCCCTCTGGAGCGAACCAGACGGGCAGGCACCAATAGATCCGCACGATCCCTCGCATAGTCCAAAACTAGGCCCGAGACGATGTAGAACGTCCCCGGCATAGCGTTAGGCAGCCCGGTCACGCGGCCAAAGCGGGTCCGCATTACCGGCACCACCGTGCCGTCGAGATTCAACTCGTCGGCCTCCTCTTCCAGCACCTCTACCCGCGCGACCAGTCCACTCGGTGGGACGCTGAGCACGACCCTGCCGTTGTCGATCAACTGTGTGGTGTGAGGCACCAAACTAATGATTCTCATGATCTTTGCGCATCTTCCACGAGCTTGTCCATGTACGCCTTGCGGTGTGCCGCTTTGGCTTCCTTGTAGGCCGCTTCGCATCTGCGCGCCTCGATTCGGTTCTTTTCCTTGTTCTCCGGCACTGGATCGGTCCGGTACTTGCCGTACGCAGCACTGTAAGCTGTCCGTGCCCAGTGGTGATCATCCATCGCCTGCAGATACTTCTCGTGTGCCATCCTGAACTCCTTTATCGTTTCCCCTGCTCACCAGGGCTACATGTGATATATGCGCTCATCTCGCCCGCGCAATCTGCAGCAATCGGCCCCTGAGCGCGTCTACAAGCCCGCAAGACACAATTTCACCCGAATACCACTCTGCGTGGCACCCTGACCGCCTGAGGGCTGAATCCGCGTACACCGGAGTCCTTAAGCCAGCGCTAGAGCTTCCTCCGCTGGTGCGTAGTGGGAGTGAAACCCATGTCATCCAATTGGGCGATCAATTTAGCCCGCTCGTCTTCGTCGGCGACCCAGAAGAACTCTTCGTAAACATTCACCAGTTCAACGTGGTTATCTTGGCAGTTAACGCAAACAAAGAGATCGCGATGCGGGCATGCCACTCCACCTCCGCTTATGGGTTTCCAACCCCTTGGTGGTCGCTTAGCCATAGTTCCTCCTCCGTCTCGATTCGTGCGCTGCGTGGAGTCGAACCACACCGAGGACCGTCGGCGCTGTTGGGTGCTAGGCGTAGTGCGAGGCGTACTTAGCCTTACCATCCCACAGGTAGGCGCCGCAGAAGCTGGTGAGTGAGATTGACTCAGAGCTGGTGCAGCGGATGATCTTGTGGCGTCTTGGTGTCCTGCAAGGAAGTGGCTCTAACGGTGTCGTGTGACCGGCCATCGGTCCATAGCCTTCACCAAGTTCTTCGACTTGACTCATCGGGACTGTCCAGCATGAGCTAGCAGTCGTGCGTGTGACCATGTAAAAGTCTACGTTTGTCTGGTCGTATCCCCATGAGCTGTAGAGGATCGCGCCGGGCTCGATGGTCTCGGCTACGTGTGGGTGGATCTCGGTAGCTAGCGTGATGGTCATCTCGTTCTCCTTATCGTTTCCCCTGCTCACCAGGGCTACATGTGATATATGCGCCCGATCTACTCGCCTCGTTTATAGATGCTCGTCGCCAGGTCGTCGCTAGCAGCCTCCGAGCCTGGATGCTCTACCCGCATCTCGTCTCTCAGTTCGCCTATCTCGTTTCTGTGCTCGTCACCCCTTTCATGGCTAATGCGCACCTGATCATCAACGCTGATGACCAGGCACGCTCGTTGTTCTAAACTGTTGCGGGTGTCTTCGCTACGGGTTGCCCGCACGTCTCACAGACTTGCGTAGCCGCAGGTGAGGACACTAAAATCGGATCGCACAAACCACGCGGCCGCCTCTTCAGTTTCATCGCAACACCCTTGGTTGCGAAGACCTCGTTCAGCGCGGTTCTCCAGGCTCCTGCCACGGTAAGTCCACATTCGTCCCAGATGCTCATCGCTCTCGAATTCGCTTCTGCTCGGTCATCCTTACCCAACGCCCTGAACCGCAAGCGGTCGTGATCGTTGGCGGGTCCATCGAAGAACAGTCCGTCCTTCATGCTCTCGGAAAACTCATACCATCCGTAATGCTCCAGCATCTCAATCTCCTTCTCGTTATCCCTGTTCACCAGGGCTACGAGAGATATATGCACTCAATTTGCTCCCGTGCACTTTCAAAATCCAGGCGTACAGAAGTCGGGTAAAGCAACTCAGCGGGAGAGCACGTGGGACATGGATCGGTCAAGTTCATCCAGGGCCACTCTGTAGAGATAGACCCATTGGTGGTTGCCCTACACCCCTAACGCGAGACCAACTAGCTCAACGTTCTGGGCGACTAACCCCAGGGGGATTTCAGCAGAAGCATGCCACCCGTGCCTTAAGTCGTGGGTCACATTTCTATAACAACAGGATTAATTCGCAACTAGCTCACACAAAATTCAACGGTTTCCACATCTGTTTACATTTACTTACACTTCCCAGCTCAACCGGCAGATGCCCGCGTTCCTCTCCCGGCTCGAGGAGGTGCTGACCGCGATGAAGGCCCAACTCGTGTCGATCTAGGCCCACATCTGTTTACAGTTCCCACATCTGTTTACAGTTCCCACAAATCGGCCTATATAAGTAGGTAGAAACAGAAAGGTGTGTTATATGAGCGACAGCCCGTTAGAAACCATCACCCGCAACCACTTTGACGAAGTTAGTGAACGCCTGGCACGGGGTGACACATGGGCAGAAATCACGACACGGTTTAAGCTCGACCCAAAGCGTTCGAACATAGAGAAGCTCAGGGATTGTTACAGAGAAGAGTGTGCCCGACGTTCATCTCCGTGGCGCATCGCCTCAATCATGTGGGTGATGGAGCACGCGGAGCAGATCGCGATCAGTCGCAAACGTGGATTGGACTGGGCAGCTATCGTTGGTCTATTGCCACCTGTATGCCCTGACGATGGTCATCATCACGGGCCGATCTGGGAACACCTCACAACGTTCATTAGGGAGTACAACGACATGGTTGATCGGGGTATTGTCGTCGTCCCCGGTCAATATTCGCGTAAAGCACCAGTTAGCGACGAAGAACTTCTCCTTAGATGGATCGCCCGCAAACAGGTACGGACGTTCTCGACCTCGGAGGCTGCAAGATGCAACGGGCGTCGATTTGCTCGGGCGGGTCGAGTCGAGGCTGCATTGGACAAACTTGTTGAGCGTGATTACATCTATCGATTGCCTTCTACACAATCGCCAGCGGGTCGTTTAGGCCCGTCCCGTTGGGAAGTGCTTGGCGAGATAGTCGCATGACCATGTCGCCAGTGCCAGTGCAGATAGTGCGTTCCCAGTTTCACAAAATCGCCCAGTGGCGCGCCCAGGGCATTCCTTGGTCGCAAATTGGCGATGAACTTAAGTTGCTCAACGTGACCATGAGCACAGGTACGTTGCGCACTCTCTACCGACAGGAACGTCTGCGACATGGCTCTCTGCGCTACGTCGCCGCCACTCAATGGGTGACAGAGCATAGGACAACCATCGCGGACCTGCTCAAAAGTGGGGTTGACTGGGGCACCATTGTCACCATTGTCCCCCCTAAGAACGCCAGCGATGGGACCATACCTAAACTCGAAATGCTGATCGAGGCATACAACTCCATAACGGCACGGGTGACGGCACATCCCACATTATTCCCTACCTACCAACTGGGGCACACCAGTGTCAACTCCGATGCAGCGCCCGCGCCCCAACCCATCCCCGACCCAACCCCTGTCGCGCACCAGCCTCCCGTGATACTCCAGCCCGAAGCGCCCGTCTATCCTCCTAATCCCGCCCCACCGTCCGCATTCACTCAGAGCCAAGAGGTGAAGGGTCCCTTCACGGGACGAATGAAGGAATACAATGCCTTGTTCGTGGAGGCTGACGCGAAAAGGAAAGCAGAGGATGCAAAGGCACAGAGAAAGAAGGAGTACCAGAAGAACAGACAGAATGTCTTTGATGTCAAGGACGATCCTGGTGTGAGCGTTGCAGAACTCAGAGCAGAGTACGACAAGTGGTGCAAGATCCACAGTGAACGCGGCGGTCTCTACCACGAGATCCCAGATGACGACGAGAGCCAAGCCGACCTCAAGTTCGAGCACCAACGGCTCCTCGATGACGCCGAGGAGATGACAAGCGGGTATTACAAGCTCATTAACTCACGCGCCAGCCACCGCCTCACAAACCGATCGAAGCTGTGTGTGCTTGTGACTGCTGCTCTCGCCTGCGGTGTGTACGTCCTTGCCGACACGGACACGCCCGCTCCACCCGGTGCGATAACGCTCCACGGGTTCGATCGTCCAGATGCCATCGCCGACCTAACCGAGATCCCCGATCCTGCGATCGTCCGGCCCGACCTCACCCAGGACGAGATCGAGCGCCGAGATGCCGCCTACGCAGCCGACGAGCAGGCTGGGTACGCCGCCGCTCAGGTGCCAGCCTCGCCCAAGAGGCTCCTTGCCGAGGCTCTCATCCTCCGTGGAGCCTACGAGTTCCGGCATAACGGTTGGATCCGCTATGACGAAATAGTTGAGCTTTCTGGCGACGATATCCCTTCACCCTCACTATGCGGACACCCCGCCAGCCGTACCGAACTCACGCTTGCACCGCCGTTATCTCCTAGCGATCCGAAAAAGGACGACTACCCAAGCGACCACCAGTGCGATCTTGCACGCGAGCAACTCAAAGGAGATTGGCTATGAACCTACGCGAACAAGCCCTACAGCAACTGACCGATCTACATCAACGACAGGTGGTAGAGACCCTTGCCG
>DAHXNM010000253.1 GCA_027365375.1 Ferrimicrobium sp.
TGGCAACTTCTGGCGCATGCACGGCGCAACTTTGGTGACAAGTGGCGTGGGATCAGCGATCCTGATACACGATATAGGCAGCGTTACGTCGATCTTTGGGCAAATCCGGAGGTGCGTGAGAGGTTGAAACTAAGATCGCGAATCGTGGCGCAGCTGCGCAGCGATCTGGGCGATCGTGGCTTTATGGAGGTCGAGACTCCTATTCTGCAACCGATCGCCTCGGGTGCGATTGCGAAGCCATTCGTCACTCACCACAACGCGCTCGATGCTGACTTCTTCCTTCGGATAGCACCGGAACTCTACCTAAAGCGGCTGGTGGTTGGTGGTTTTGAGCGCGTGTTTGAGTTGGGACGTGATTTCCGGAATGAAGGACTGTCCCCACGCCACAACCCAGAGTTCAGCATGCTCGAGGTATATCAGGCCTACACCGACGTCTACGGGATGATTGAGCTCACCGAGATGCTTATCTCACATGCGGCGCTCGCAGCTAGGGCATCTCTCCAGGTATCCTGCCAGGGTCAGGTCATCGACCTCGCTCCACCGTATCGGCGGGCGACCATGGAGGAGCTTGTATCTGAGGCGCTTGGACAACCGGTACGCCTTGAGGACGGTCGTCAACGGCTCGCAGATCTCGCAGCCGATCACGCCGTCAAGGTTGAGACCGGTGATGGCCCTGGCCGTATCCTTTTCTCGCTCTATGAAGCTCTAGTCGAGTCTGCTCTTGTGCAGCCAACCTTTGTGCTTGACTTTCCCAAAGAGGTCTCCCCTTTGGCCCGCGACCACCGTGATCGATCCAAAGCTGGTCGTGTTGAGCAGTTCGACCTGGTGATACTCGGACGGGAGATCGGCACCGCATATTCAGAGTTAAACGACCCCGAAGAGCAACGTAGCCGCTTCTACCAACAGGCGCAGGCACGATTGCAGGGCGATGACGAGGCGATGGTGCTCGATGAGGACTTTCTCCGTGCACTTGAGCACGGCATGCCGCCTACGGGCGGGCTAGGCATCGGGGTCGACCGCCTGGTGATTCTCTTGACAGATGCTCCTCACATCAAAGAGGTGATTGCATTTCCTGCGCTTCGACCAGAGTCATTGTGACGTTTTTGCAGTCAGAGCTGGAGTAAATGACGTCTCAGGTCGCGAGACGCAGAAATCCAGTTCCCTGATCAACCGCCATGTGGGCGGAGTCTATGAGCTGCGCTAGGAGATTGATCACCCAGCTGAAATCGTAGCGATCGAGTTGGGTGACGAGCTCAGTAACGCGGTCTCGATACTGTTCCATGGCAGCAAGTGACTCTTGCAGAGCTCCAGAGCTACGGAGGAGCTCAGCGATCTGACGGAGATTCCTCGCGGTGCTGGCATGCGGGAGCAGTCGAGACAATGTCTGCCCGGCGGTCGGATCCGCGAGGAGGAGTATGACCGGCAACGTGTAGATGCCCTCAACGAGATCCTGGCCAGGCTCCTTCTTTAGAACCTCCTTAGGTGCAAAGATGTCCATGATGTCATCTCGAATTTGGAAAACCATCCCGATCGATTCGCCTATCTCGGTGAACTTGGTAACCTCGTCGTCATCGAGGCCCGCAATCAGCGCCGGGATCCGAGCGGACGCGGCCATGAGGGATGCAGTCTTGCCGGAGATCGCGGCGAGATACTCGGCACGGTTGCGATCGAGTCGATGAGCGGCCGCCACCTCAAGGATTTGACCCTCGCACATGCGAGCAAGGGTGTCTGCTAGCAGAGTTGCGATCTCTTGACTCAGTCGCGCTGAGATCCCCGCTGCCTTCGCGAGCAGGTAGTCTCCAGTCACGATGGCGATCAAGTTGCCAAACTTCAGGTTGACGCTCTGAACCCCGCGGCGTTCGTTGGCCTCGTCCATGACATCATCGTGATACAACGATGCGAGATGGACTAGCTCTACCGCTACCGCACCTTGCACCATCGCGGAGCCAGAGAACGAAGCTATTTTCTCCGGAGACCATCCGAGCGCATGGGCAACGGCGAAGGAGATCATCGGGCGGACCCGCTTTCCTCCCGCTGCTATGAGATGGGTTGCCGCCTCGCTGATCATCGGGTCACCTGTCGTGGCGACCTCGCGTAGCTGTTCCTCGAGAAGGACTAAGGATCGGCTCATCCAGGACTCTGTTAGACTGATTTCGTATTCCACCGCCCTCTACCCTAGAGGCTCTGGTGATGTAAGCACAATGCCGGTCGCCAATAGTGGGCCAATGAGCTGATAGATAACGTAAATCAGGATTGGATAAATTCATGGTTGTGTTTGCCGTTCAGGAGGACGATAGCAGTCAGGAATGAGACGAGGAGCTGTGACAAATTGGACGTGAGCGCCTGAGGGCAGAGATGAGCGGCCACGCTGTCAGCTAGTGGGCCGTAGCTCCTCAGGTGATTTTGCAGGTAGGCTGGCTGGACGGTGTTGGCGATGAGCTGTCAGTCATGGGAGGCTGGTGAAAGCTTCATGATGTTGACGGGCATGGAAAGCTTGTCATTGGTGTTGACTAGACTGATGACAATATAGATCGAGGTTGTGAAGTCGGGTGACTCCGGCTAGGAATCTCGATGAGGAGGCAGTTAACTTGTTCGAACGTTTTACGGATCGTGCTCGCCGGGTATTGGTACTCGCTCAAGAGGAGGCCAAGCTTCTCCACCATAACTACATCGGGACCGAGCACATATTGCTTGGTCTGGTGCATGAGGGTGATGGAATCGCCGCCAAGGCGTTGGAGTCGCTTGGCGTCACGCTCGAAGGATTGCGTGAAGAGGTTGTGAAGCTCGCTGAGCCTTCGTCTGGCCCAACTCCAAACTCACCGGCCTTCACGGTTAGTGCCAAGAAGGTGCTTGAGTACTCGCTGCGCGAGGCGCTACAGCTTGGCCACAACTACATCGGGACCGAGCACATGCTTCTTGGGCTGGTCCGAGAGGGTGAAGGAACTGGATCGAAGGTTCTTATGAACCTCGGAATCGATCTGACCAGGGTCCGTTCACAGGTCATGCAGATTCTTACCACCTACGAAGGCAAGCAGCCTGCGGGTGCAGGAGTCGGCCCATCGACTGGCCAAGAGCAATCCGGAGGCTCTGCGGTTCTCGACCAGTTTGGGCGGAACCTTACGCAGATGGCTCGGGAGCACAAGCTTGATCCGGTGGTTGGACGCGACCGGGAGATCGAGCGGATGATGCAGGTTCTCTCTCGCCGCCAGAAGAATAACCCAGTGTTGATTGGTGAGCCAGGGGTTGGCAAGTCGGCCATCGTTGAGGGGCTCGCTGAGAAGATCGTCCAAGGTGATGTTCCTGACACACTGAGAGGCAAGCAGATCTACACCCTCGACCTTGGGGCTCTCGTCGCTGGTAGCCGCTACCGCGGAGACTTTGAGGAGCGCTTGAAGAAGGTGCTTAAAGAGGTGCGGACCAAGGAGAATATCGTTCTCTTCATTGACGAGATTCATACGCTGGTTGGTGCTGGCGCTGCCGAAGGTGCGATCGATGCAGCCTCTATTTTGAAGCCAATGTTGGCTCGTGGCGAGTTGCAGACGATCGGAGCCACCACGATCGATGAATATCGTAAGCATTTTGAGAAGGACGCGGCTCTAGAGCGCCGCTTTCAGCCGATCACGGTTGGAGAGCCTTCGATCGAGGATACTTTCGAGATCCTAAAGGGTCTTCGTGAGCGTTATGAGACCCACCATAACGTTACTATCACAGATGAGGCCCTGGTAGCGGCGGCAAATATGGCTGACCGATACATCTCGGATCGCTTCCTCCCCGATAAGGCTATCGATCTCATCGACGAGGCTGGTAGCCGGTTACGAATCAAGCGCGTCACCTCTCCACCGGAGCTGCGAAAGATCGATGATGATCTCGTGCGTACTCGCAAAGATAAAGATTCTGCGCTAGCACGACAGAACTTCGATGAAGCCAAGCGACTCTCCACCAGAGAAGGTGAACTCGCACAGCGCAAGAGCGAGTTGGAGGCCTCCTGGAAAGAGGAGGGCAAGGAGCGCTACGGTGTCGTAGACGAGGAGGTCATAGCCGAGGTTTTGGCGATGTGGACCGGTATTCCTGTCAATCGTCTCACCGAGGAGGAGACGGCAAAGCTGCTGCGAATGGAGGACGAACTTCATCGTCGTATCGTTGGTCAGCAGGAGGCTATATCTGCGCTCTCAAGATCGATTCGCCGTACGCATGCTGGTCTGAAGGACCCACGACGCCCATCGGGGTCGTTTATCTTCCTGGGCCCGACCGGAGTCGGAAAGACCGAGTTGGCTAAGACGCTGGCGGAGTTCTTATTCGGCGATCCGGATGCCCTCATTCAGCTCGACATGAGTGAATACATGGAGAAGCACACGGTTGCACGTCTTGTCGGCTCTCCCCCTGGGTATGTTGGATACGACGAGGGTGGTCAGCTCACTGAGGCGGTACGTAGGAAGCCATTCTCGGTCGTGCTCTTTGACGAGATCGAGAAGGCACATCCGGATATTTTCAACACGTTGCTCCAGATACTTGAGGATGGACGGCTTACGGATGCCCAAGGTAGAGCGGTCGACTTCAAGAATACGATCTTGATCATGACCTCCAACCTTGGGAGCGCTGATCTCCACAAGAGCCAGGTGGGCTTCTCTAGAAGTACGGATGCCGTCAACCATGAGAAGATGCGGATCAAGCTGAATGAGGCGCTTAAGACACACTTCAAGCCCGAGTTTTTGAACCGCATCGATGAGGTGATCGTCTTCCATGAGCTCACGCAGCCAGAGGTGGAGAAGATTGTCGATCTGTTGTTCAAGCGAATTCAGAAGCAGCTGGAGACGAAGGGCATCGGTATCGAACTGACTGAGTCGGTGCGCGCTCATCTAGCTAAGGTTGGTTACGATCGTGAACTTGGAGCGCGTCCTCTACGTCGTACGCTGCAGCGGTTGATCGAGGATCCACTCTCTGAACGGCTGCTCAACAAGGAGTTCCACGCTGGCGAGATGGTCGTTGTCGATCTCGATGGAGAAGAAGTGGTGTTCCGTGTTATCGAGGGCGTAGACCCAACTCCCATGGAGCTCGCGGAGTCCTCAAGCGCCGACTGAGTGGATGTTTGGAATCGTAGGATGTCAGAGTCTCGCACTAGACCGGAGTAGATGAAGCAGAAGTTTCAGTGCTCCGGTTGCGGCGAACTACATCTCACCTGGATGGGACAGTGTTCAAGCTGTGGTCAATGGGGCCTCATAGCAGAAGAGGTTACGGGGTCACGTCGCAGCTCCGCATTTAAGCAGCCAGTTCCACTCTCTAAGGTTGAACGTAGGCTCGAGCGGCGGCTTGCATCTGGTATTGGAGGTTTTGACAATCTCCTTGGTGACGGCTTCGTTCTCGGGTCGGTCGTACTCGTCTCTGGTGAGCCCGGTGTGGGGAAGTCCTCTCTGATCCTCGGCATGTCTGCCGGGATCATGGAGTCGACTCCGAGTCTATATATCTCGGCGGAGGAGACTAGTCTCCAGCTCGCAGAGCGTGCGGAAAGGCTCGCAGGGTCCTTTGACCGTCTGCTGGTGCTTGCTACTCGTGACAGTGACGAGGCGCTTGCGGCTATTGAGGCGACAGAGGCGAAGTTTGTAATTGTCGATTCACTCCAAGCGTTGGCCATTGGTGTAACGCTGATGAAGGAGTTCGTCGACGCGGTGGTCAGGCTTGCCAAGTTGCGCGAGATCGTTGTCGTCGTGATTGGACAGGTAACCAAGGACGGCGATCTGCTGGGCCCTCGGTACGTTGAGCATATGGTGGACGCTTCACTGATGCTCGAGACGACTGGGGCACCTGGAATTAGGCGGATTATGGTCCGAAAAAATCGGTTTGGACCTAGCGATGGAGTGCGTCGCTTTGCACTGGAGGCCAGTGGCGTCCGCATGATCGAGGAGAGCAATCGCCTCGATGGCACACCAGAGGTCGGGCGTGCCTGGGCTGGTGTACGAGTTGGTCGTCTCGCTCAGATTGTAGAGGTGAATGCGCTTGTCGGGCCAAAGTCAAAGGGTCGCCTACTTTCGCGAGGGATTGAGACCGATCGAGTTCGTTATCTTCTGTCGGTGATTGACAAACACTGCGACCTCGACCTTTCTGATCGGGAGGTCTTGGTCGCGGTGCCGAGTGGGGGTGTGGTGGTGGATCCACGTGTTGATCTGGCGCTGGCGATTGCGTTAGTGAGTTCACGACGCTCACTAGCGTTGGCACGGCCGTTGGTTGCTTGTGCGGAGATCGGGCTCCTTGGCGAGTTGATCCCCGACGAGGCGATACGTGCGCTCACGCAGACGTTGCCGGTGGCTGCCAACGAGATCATTACGCCGAGGACACGGCCTTACCTCCGTGAGGTGCTCGAGGGGCTCGGTCTCTATAAGCCAGAGCGGCTTCAGGTGGTAGGCTTGTAGCCAGATGAGCGCGTCGACTACCGATTTCCAACAGACGGCATTAGCGAAGGTAGCCCCTGGCACGCTGCTGCGTGCTGGTCTCGATCGCATACTGTTAGCACGGACCGGTGCGTTGGTGGTGCTCGGTGACGCCGCAGAGGTTCTTGAGATCTGCACCGGTGGATTCCTCATTGAGGCTGCCTTCTCCCCACAAAAGCTCTTTGAGCTTGCAAAGATGGATGGTGCCATCATCCTCTCAGCCAACGGTACCAGGATAGTTCGTGCGAACGTCCATCTGGTGCCAGATCCTCGTCTGGTGACGACAGAGACCGGTACTCGTCACCGCACCGCCGAGCGTGTGGCCTCTAGTGTGGATGCAGTGGTGGTGGCGGTCTCCGAGGAGCTCTCGGTGATCTCGGTCTACTATCGTAACAACAAGCAGACCCTACAACCGATTCCAGCGGTCCTTTCGCGAGCTAGTCAAGCGCTTTCTACCTTGGAGCGGTATCGAGAACGATTCGAATCGGTACTCTCAAGTCTCGCCCCACTCGAAGTTGCAGATCAAGTCACCTTCCGAGACGTGCTTTTTGCCCTGCAGCGAGGAGAGATGGTTCGTCGAATCGGTGCTGAGATAGAGGGATACCTGCTCGAACTTGGTACCGATGGACGGCTGCTAGCCCTCCAATCTGCAGAGATCTCACTCGATTTCGAGGAGCGGTTTGACTCGTTGATCTTCGACTTTCTTGGCTACAGCGATCCCATCGAGATCGAGGCCGTTCGCGACTCGCTGGGCTCTCTATCTACCGACGATGTGACTGATTTACGTACGTTTGCGAGTTGGGTGGCTCGACAGGCGATCTGTGAGCCGCTCCGCTCTGTGAGTGTCGATCACGGTGATCTATCTTTGGTCACCTTGCCATCACGGGGCTCGCGCTTGCTTAGCAGCATCTCCAGGATCCCTTCCCCTGCTGTGGCTGCACTTCTTGATCGGTATCCGTCTGTGGCTGCTATACGTTTGGCATCCGAGCAGGAGTTAGCTGCTCTGGACGAGATTGGGCCCGATTGGGCCCGGTTGATCAGAGAGTCGCTCGGTGGCAGTCCTGTCGTCGCTCCACTGGAGCGCTAGGTCGGCTAGTTTCTCGGCGTCGAGGATGCGATATATGCGATGTCTATGAATCTCGAGAGCACCGGAACGTTGCAGGTTAGCCAAGGCCTTGTTGGTTCGCTCGCGTGATGCTCCGACAAGGCTAGCGATCTCCTCCTGGGTGATGTCGAGTTCGAACTCCGTCGACCCTTGCGCGATCTCGAGGAGTAGACGAGCCAGCTTGTTGACGAGGTCGAGGTTGAGGGCTTCGATTAGTCGCTGGTCGTTAGCGCGTATTCGAGTCGCGTAGGCGCTCAGAATCCTAGATGCTATCGCTGGGTTGTCGGCGATGCTGGCACGAATGATGTCGTAGGGGAGGGTCAGAGCGAGCGATGGCTCCAGTGCCCGTGCAGTCGAGGTGCGTGGTGCGCTATCGAACAGGCTGAGGTCACCAACAACATTCCCCCTTGATTTGATAGCGAACATCGTAGACCGCCCCCAGGTCGCGCCAGCGAGGAGGCCAACGCGCCCCGAGCAGATCAGGTAGCAGGTATCTGCGGCTTTGTCGATCTCATATAGGAGCTCACCACGACGATAGAGGTTTAGGTTGTCTCTTATGAATTGGGGAGTCCAGAGCTGCTCGGAGAAGTGTGAAAACACCGGGTGTTGTCGTACGAGAGAGAGTACGCTCTCCTCGTCGCCTGCTTGGGCCCATACGAGCACATCCACCCCCCAGTCCTCGAGCTGGTATACTAGTAGAAAAGTTCAGTTAATCCTTACTGTATGCCCTTCCTGGAAGGCGGTTTCATTGTCATTTGAAGTCGGCGACAAGGTCGTCTATCCCCACCATGGTGCTGCCATCATTGAAGATCGCGAGCGCCGGGAGGATTTTGGTGAAGAAAAAGAGTATTTCGTCCTGAAAATTGCCTACGGGGATTTGACAGTTCGAGTGCCTGTGGACCTGGCCGAAGAGGTTGGCCTACGTGACGTTATCAACGACGAGGAGGTGGAAGAGGTCTTCGCAGTACTTGGTAAAAAGGATGCGAGGATGCCAACCAACTGGTCGAGACGGTACAAGAATCATGTTGAAAAGTTGAAGTCAGGTGATATCTACCAGGTTGCTGAGGTGGTTAGGAACCTGACGATTCGTG
>DAHXNM010000274.1 GCA_027365375.1 Ferrimicrobium sp.
AGATCCACTCGAGGGATTCACGGAGACAGAGGCAGTTCAAGTGGTAGCGTCTGCCGGCATCGCCGAGGCATCACGTGCAGGTGTCGCAAAAGTGTTGTTGCAGCTCTATCAGGCCTTTGTTGAAGGGGATGCAGATCTAGTTGAGGTCAACCCGTTAATCGTCAAGACTGATGGTAACGTTCATGCTCTTGATGCTAAGGTCACCCTTGATGACAGCGCGGGTTATCGCCATCCGGAGTGGGAGGCCTATCGCGCCGACATGGAGCTCGACGGACGGGAAGCTCTTGCGAGATCAAAGGGTCTCAACTACATAGGCCTTGATGGAACCGTCGGCATCATTGCAAACGGAGCTGGCCTTGCTATGGCTACGTTGGACGTCGTCAGCCAAGCGGGTGGTCGAGCCGCAAACTTCCTAGATCTGGGTGGTGGTGCCGGTGCTGACGCTATGGCGAATGCGCTTGAGGTGATCAATACCGACGAGAAGGTGCAGGCAGTTTTTGTCAACATCTTCGGTGGCATCACCCGTTGTGATGAGGTGGCCAAGGGAATTCAAGAGGCGTTAGAGCGTGTTGATCTCACCTTCCCGATAGTCATCAGGCTCGATGGCACCAACGCTCGTGAGGGCCACGATATCTTGCGAGGGCTCTTATCGGACAAGATTCGCGTGGAAGAGACGATGGTTGGTGCGGCCAAGACCGCAGTTGAGCTTGCAAAGAAGGGTGAACGATGAGCATTTTTGTCGACGAGAACACGAAGGTAATCGTCCAGGGGTTGACCGGGAACCAGGGTCGTTTCCATGGCCTGAGGAACCGCGATTATGGCACCAAAGTGGTCGCCGGGGTGACTCCAGGCAAGGCCGGCACCGACGTTGAGGGCATCCCTATCTTTGACTCCGTCAAAGAGGCAGCCGCAATTACCGGTGCGACCGCCAGTTTCATCGTCGTTCCACCTCGCTTTGCCGCCGATGCGATTATCGAGGCAGCCGCCGCCGGCATCGCCTTTGTCGTCTGCATCACCGAGTTCATCCCCGCTAAAGACGAGGCGATGGTAGCGAGTGTGCTCAGGCGTAACTATCCGGGAACTCGACTGCTGGGGCCGAACTGCCCGGGTATCATCTCGCCTGGACGTTGCAACATCGGGATCACCTCTGGAGACATCGCTCTGGCAGGCGGACCCGTCGGCATCGTCTCACGCTCCGGTACCCTGACCTATCAGGCGCTCTACGAGCTCAGCCAAAAAGGTGTTGGCCAGACAACCTGTGTAGGCATAGGAGGAGATCCCGTCCCCGGCACGAATTTCATCGATTGCCTAGCGGCCTTCGAGGCTGATCCCGAGACTAAGGCCGTCTTGATGATCGGCGAGATCGGTGGCGAGGAGGAGGAGAAGGCTGCCCTGTTCATCAAGGAGCACGTCAGCAAGCCAGTAGTCGCCTACGTGGCTGGTGTAACAGCACCTCCTGGTCGCAAAATGGGACATGCTGGGGCTATTGTCTCAGGCGGTCACGGTACTGCCCAAGGCAAGATGGATGTCCTGAGGGATGCGGGAGTCGTGGTTGCAGTCAATCCAACTGAGGCTGGCGACCGTATGGTCGAGATAGTCGAAAGGCTCTGATCTTCACATCTGGTAACCTGTCGGCGTGCGTGTAGCAGTTCTTGTCTCTGGTGTGGGTTCGATCATGGAGGCTATCCGTGATCGAGGAGTGACACCGGAGTTGGTTTTGGCTGATCGACGCTGTCGTGGCCTAGCGGTGGCTGAGTCTCTCAGAATAGCCACCGCTCTGGTCGACAGGGAGGGTTTCATGGACTCCAATCGGAGCTTGCATCGAGAGCGCTACAGCGATGCCGTATTGGCGACACTTCAGGATGCCAAGGTAGAGCTTGTCGCACTCGCTGGGTTCGGTACCATTCTGAGCGGATCGGTGCTTAATGCCTTTGAGGGTGCGATGTTGAATACCCACCCGTCTTTATTGCCGAGTTTTCCGGGCTGGCACGCTGTCGAACAGGCACTCTCGAGTGGGGTGAAGGTGACTGGGACAACCGTCCACCTGGTCGTCCCTGAGGTTGATGCTGGTCCGATCGTTGCCCAGGAGCCCGTTCGAGTATTACCTGGTGACGATCTCACATCGCTACACGATCGAATCAAGGCGGTAGAACGCTGGCTCTATCCATCGGTTATCGTTGCCTCGCAACGCTGTGCTCGTCCAGGGACCTCCTGGTGGTCACAGATTAATTTTCGCAATGAACTTGAACTGGAGGTGCAGAAATGCAGGCCCTAATTTCACTCTATGACAAGACGGGACTCGACTCTCTCGCCCCGGCGCTCATCGAGGCCGGATATTCGCTAATCGCAAGTGGCGGTACGGCGCAGGCGTTGCTTGACCGAGGCATCGCACACACCAAGGTCGAAGACTTGACGGGCTTCCCTTCACTGTTTGGTGGGCGGGTCAAGACGCTGCACCCCGCGATACACGGACCAATCCTGGCAGATCGCTCTTTGCCGGAGCATGTACGCGAGCTCGAGGATCAGGGATGGTCCCCAATCGACCTCGTGATCGTCAATCTCTATCCGTTTGATACCGATCCAAGTGTTGAACTTATAGACATTGGGGGTCCAGCACTGGTGCGTGCAGGAGCTAAGAATTTCGCTTCCGTGGCGGTCGTTGTCGATCCTAATGACTATGGCTGGATTCGTGAAAGTCTGGCGACTGGAATCACTATCGAGGATCGTCGAAGGCTCGCTGCCAAGGCTTTTGGCTATGTGTCAGCCTATGACGCTAGAGTCGCAAACTGGTTGGAGGGTGATGACTCACCCCTTCCAGCTCATCAGCTGCTTAATCTCCGCCGGACTCGAGAGCTGCGATACGGTGAGAACCCCCATCAACCTGGTGCGTTCTACGTAGCAGAGGGTGTCGAGACAGGATGGGCGCAGGCGCAGTGGTTAGGCACTGAAGAGCCATCATATCTCAATATTTTTGATGCTGATGGTGCCCAGCGTCTACTCGAACGGCTTGGTTACCAACCCGCCTGTGTAATCGTAAAGCATGGCGGTCCATGTGGAGTAGCTCGTCGGGATGAGATTCTTGATGCCTATGCAGAGGCGTTTGAAGGTGATCCTCTCTCGGCCTTTGGTGGGGTGGTTGCCATCAATCGTCCACTCACCCCTGAGCTGGCGCAAGCCATGCTAGAGCGACCGAAGTTTGATGTTCTAGTCGTCCCTTCCGTCGTCGGAGAGGCAGAACAGATCATTCTCGCGAAGCGGCGTCGTAGCCGCATTGCTGTTTTCCCAGGTGCAGTATCGACTGCGGGGATTCGTTCGGTGGCA
Source organism: Ferrimicrobium sp. (assembly GCA_027365375.1). GTDB lineage: Bacteria > Actinomycetota > Acidimicrobiia > Acidimicrobiales > Acidimicrobiaceae > Ferrimicrobium. Next base: position 3,322 of record DAHXNM010000274.1, read on the forward strand.
GGCGGATACTTGCTGCAGCCACCGGACGAGTTGGAGACTGTGGAGGAGTTCCATCTGGTGACCTCCAGGGTGCCGTCGCAGGCGGAGGTGGCAGATGCCTGGATGGCGGTAGCAGTAGGACAGGCTGCGGCATCCAATGCTGTAACTATCGTCAAGGATCAAGCTGCAGTTGGGGTTGGACAGGGTCAACCATCGAGGGTCGATGCTAGCCGTATCGCAGTGGCGAAGGCTGGCGACAAGGCTCGAGGCGGGGCGGGTGCATCCGACGCCTTCTTCCCCTTCCCTGATGGGCTCGAGACTTTGATTGCAGCCGGAGTGACCACGATCGTAGCACCCTCGGGCTCGGTCAAGGACGACGAGATTGCTAAGGTGGCCGAGAAGGCCGGTGTCAGCTTTCTCTTTGCGCCTCGTCGCCACTTTAGGCACTGACCTCATTGTGTTGCGCAGTTGGGAATGAAGGGCCACTCTTGAGCAAAGGATCGGGGATGTCTGCAAGGATTTTGGATGGGAATTGGGCGTCTTCACAGGTCAAGGTCGGTCTGCGTGAACGGATTCAAGCCCTAAAGGCTGGTGGCGTGACGGTAGGGCTTGCCACCGTCCTTGTGGGCGATGATCCACCCAGTGCCCGCTATGTGGCGATGAAGCACGCTGACTGCGCAGAGCTTGGCATCGATTCGTTCGATTATCGTCTTGGCGCGGATGTGACTTTGGCCGAACTGTTGGCTACCATCAGCGAACTCAATCAAGATGATCGGGTCCATTCTTACCTAGTCCAGCTTCCTCTCCCCGCGCATATGGATCAGGAGACGGTGCTATCTGCAGTTAATCCCGCAAAAGACGTTGATGGTCTGCACCCGTATAATCTCGGCCTGTTGGCGCTTGGTGAACCCAAGGTGGTGGCCTGCACCCCTGCTGGGATTGTAGAACTACTCCATCTCCATGGGGTTGATCTGCCCGGCAAGCATGTAGTGATCGTGGGTAGAGGAGTTACGATTGGACGCCCACTTGCCCTTCTGCTGGCCCTGAACCGGCCCGGATTGAACGCAGCGGTGACGGTAGTACATTCGCGCGTGCCGTCGCTAGAGGAGTACACCCGAGGCGCAGACGTGATAATCGCTGCGGCAGGATCGCCAGGAATCATCACTGCGGACATGGTCCGCCCTGAT
>DAHXNM010000157.1 GCA_027365375.1 Ferrimicrobium sp.
AGTCAGGTACGCCGCGACGTCTCCGAGACCCGATCAGTTTTTCGATACTACCACCAGGTCGCTGCGAGCGAACCGCCGGTCACCCAACGCGACATCTGCAAGAGCACGCATCGCCCACATTCCACGCAAAAGTCCGTCACAAGCGTGGCCATGGAACAGCACCAGATCGGAGACGGTTATGCTCTTGGGGTGTAGATCGAGACGCCCTTGAGCCGAACGGGTGTCGACCGCCTCGAAGCTGGCAGTCCCGCGTCCCCAAGCCACACCGGCACGTACCAGTGTGGGCCCGAGGCACCATCGCGGTAACCCGACGTATCATCGGGGGGTGACCGCGATGGCATCGGTTTAGAACCCGATGACCATCGGACCTTCGAGCGCGAAGCGAATGAAGCCATCACGAGCGTCATGGAGACGGATGCCACGATCGGTGAGGATCTCGTCAACCTTTGCGGTCCCAGCAGCGCTTGGACGGCCCCTAGAAATCGCTCCTCCTGATGCAACAGGCCCGCCAGAGGGCCGATGCAGGTCACGTCAAGCTCATTGGTTGGTCTCGAGAAACTCAAACCATACCTCCGGGGAGGACAACATCCGCAAGGTGTGGGCAGTAGGAGCATTATAAAAGACCACATGGTCATAGGCCGACGTCGCCGTTGGATCGGCGAGTAGGGAGGTGAACTCGTCAAAAGCGGCGATCTCGACGGTACATGCACCCGAGAGTTGCTTTTCGATACTTGCCACTGCGGACCGCGGGAGCACGCCCGGATAGGGTCCAACAACTCGCTCCCGGTAGGAGGCAGCGGCCGCAACCGGATCGATGTTCGTCGCGTCCAGCCGATCGATCACCGGTGACAGTGACGATCCCAATGATACCGCAAGCACTTCATCAAGATCCGAGCTTGATCCGTCGAGACGAGCAGGACGCAAACCCCCTGATCGGCCAACGCAACCGCGGCCGCGGCCGCCGTGGTCGTCTTGCCGACGCCGCCTCTGCCGATAAAGAAGAGAAAACGAGGCGGGCCGCTCAACAGTCCACTGAGAAATGACCGGGCATCAGCCACAGCAACCAGACTCTTTCGATGCCGAGGTATCGCCAACCATCACGTTGTCCGAACAACAGGCCTTGGCTTTCGTCATTGCTATCTCATCGGCCTACGCTGCATCGGTGTCGCCGATGCTTTGATCAGTCAGCGACCGAAAAGCCCACGAGATCAGCTCTTCGCGTGTTGGGTTAAAACCCATCGGTGGGTAGCCAGATCAATCAGCGGCGCAGGCTACGCCAACACCTACTCATGAAGGTCAATGAGCAACAGACTCCAACCTATAACTATGACAACACATATTCGATGTCTTCAGGAGCCTCGAGATAACGACAAGCAAGCCTCGCGGTTTCATAGCTAAAAGTCGACCTTGAAAGCCCGGGCACAGACGCACGCGGATGCGAATACAACCACGCAGTCAGCAGTAGTCTTCGATAGATAACTAACGAGGGCACAAGGTTGAGCATCGCTAAATCAAGTTTCAGAATTCGCTGATAGCCCGCCATCCAACCGTCAAGGAGTTCCAACGACCCTGGCCTAGCCTCGTAAAACGAGAGGATAGTTGCAGCGTCGTAGGCAAACCAACCAAAACCACAGTCATCAAAATCGATAATACCAACCAACTTGGAATCGACTAGCAGGAGATTCGCCGCACGCAAGTCAGCATGAATAAGGCCAAAGCTCTCCGTCGCTCGCGAAGCCGCTGCAAGACGCTGTTGCATCTCCTCGTAGGCGGCACCAAGACAGCCGAGCAACTGCTCATCACCATTGGCGACCCCCGATTGCCAAGCTCCCCATCGCGGTGTGGACCCCTCGAAGGCGCTTAGATCCCACGTCCATCGTGAATCTGGTTCCCAATCATTGAGCTGGCAAGACTCTTGGACACACGCATGAAGTGTCGCAGTCACCTCCCCGAGCTGAGGAGCAATACGCACCATATCATCATGGGAGGCCTCGATGCCCTCGATCAAGGAAAAGAGCACATAGGTCCCATCCGATGTCATGAGGATCTCATCATCTGAGCTGGTAGCAAAGATCTCGGGAATACCTGCTCCGAGAGCCACACTGGCCAGCCGCATGAACCCTAGTTCTGCACGAATACTTCGAACATTGGAGTAACCATCACGGTAACGGCGCAAGGCAAAGCCACCTGCTGGACACTCAAGCATCCATGTAGTGTTCTCCGAGCGCTCAACCCTTGCAATCCGAGCGCCAACTAGAAATGGCCAGGCCCGCTGCAACTCGTTCCAGTTCATCGAACCACTCTATGAGCCGCTAACTCGATCCACATCATCGACATCGTCCACATCTATCCACAGCAATCAAAACACTTGAAATCCGAGTGTTAATCAAGCCGATTGGCCAGTACACCACTGGCTCGGACTCCCAAGTGCTTAACCGCGAAGTTGGCGTCGGCTTGCGCTCACCAAAACACAGGAACTAGACATCCGCTGCGAACATGAGCAATGAGAATTGTTCCTGCTGCATCTGTCGTCGCTCATCACCACGAGGGCCATCGATCTCGGCAACTAGGCTGTCGATAGAGGAGTGCCACTAACAGATCAACTAGTACCAGCACCATCTAAAGTCGGCTCACGCCGGCAGTGTTGTATCGCCAACGACCCAGCAGACACTCTAGATCCACGAGCACCAACAACATTAATGGCAAAGGAAGACCATGCATTCTCGAAGATCAGCTATCGCTCGAGTTACAGCGGTAGTCGTGACCTCTGGGCTTCTCTCAGCCGCTGGCGGTGCTGTCTGGCCGTATCTGATCCTGTACCTCCATTTTTCACGCAATATTTCGACCCCTTTAGCTGGCAGCATCGTCGCCATGGAGGGTATTGCTACACTTGGTGGAGCACTGGTGGGAGGTGTTCTAGTCGACCGCTTTGGAGCCCGGAATACGGCCACTCTAGGGACGTTTGTCGAGATAATTGGATACCTACTTGTGTTCCTTGCAAGAACACCGCCGCTATTCTTTGTCGCCTCACTCGTCTTTGGCTTCTCCAACATTCGCTACTCTGCTCGCAACGTCGCAACCGCCAACGCGCTGCCCGCTGATCTTCCTGCTGCAAAGTTCTTCTCCTACGACTTCATGGCCTCGAATGCTGGCTTTGCCATCGGCACCTTGACTGGTGGTCTCTTTATCAACCTTCATCAACCCTCCAGCTTTCTTGATCTTCTAGCGCTGGGGATGGGGTGTGGAATCCTCGCAGCGTTCGCCTTCGTCCTCCTCCCCAACGATCGCCATGTGAGCGAACACCCTGTGGAGCCGAGCTATCGCGAGGCCCTGACCGACCCACGACTAAGACTCTTCTTGATCTTCGCGGTCTTCCTCTCCTTTACGAGTTACGCATCCTTTGACACCGGGATTCCCGCACTAATCGGCATAGCATTACATAAATCACCACAGGTGATCGCAATAGGATTTGTCATCAACCCTGTGCTCATCGTCTTGTTGCAGCGGCCGGTATACGGACTCGTCAACAAAATTGGCTTTCGTCGAGCCTTGAAACTCACAGCACTCGTGTTCGGCATAGCCTGGCTCGTTCCTCTCGCCACCGCTTTCGCACACACTACAGTCTTCGTCCTCGCCGATCTGGCCGTGTTCGCTGCCATCTTTGGGTTTGGAGAGATGTGTTATTCGCCGATACGAACCCCTGTACTTCTCGCACTGGCGCCAAAACGCCTGCGTGGGCGTTACTTCGGCCTCAGTCAGTTTTCACGAGCTCTGGCCAACGTCATTGGGCCAGTGACCGCCACCGAAGCGGTGGGTCATGGCCTAGCCTACATTTGGCTCGGAGGACTTTTTGCGTTAGGTTCCATGAATGCAGCCATCGGCACCAAGCTCGGGCGCCAAGTGGAAGAGGGTAACAACGAAGCGAAAGACAAGGAACCAACGGTCCAGCACGACGACCCTATGGAAGGGTAACGTAACTTGGGTCAAGCTCAGCAAGAGTGCGCACACCTAGGAGAGCCATCGTACGCCGTATCTGGCTGGCGAGGATCTCAATAACACGATCCACCCCAGCCTCTCCGCCCGCCATCAACCCGTATAAGTAAGCACGGCCAACGAGTACGGCCCTCGCCCCAAGCGCGATTGCAGCGACGACGTCAGCCCCATGGGTAACACCTCCATCGATGAAGATCTCCATCTGGGAACCAAGCGCTTCAACGACCGTGCCAAGCAGTCGCAACGGAACCGTCGCCCGGTCGAGCTGTCTACCGCCGTGGTTGGAGAGCACAATTGCATCGACTCCAATGTCCGCGAGCGACACGGCATCCTCGAGGCGTTGAATTCCCTTCACGATCAACTTGCCACTCCAATGTTCGCGGAGAAAAGCAAGGTCATCAATGGTTGCCGAGGGATCAAACATCTGGTTAATCAGAGAACCGACAGTTCCCGCATATGAGTTCATGCTCGCAAACTCTAGAGCCGGGGTAGTCAAAAGATCGAACCACCATCCCGGATGCATGGCGCCGTCTATGAACGTCCTAGCGGTGATCTGTGGCGGGATGGTCAATCCGTTGTAGACATCTCGCAACCGATTACCCGCTACCGGAACGTCCACTGTGAGCACAAGGGCCTCGTAACCGCTGGCCTGTGCGCGCTGAAGAAAGTTGAGCCCCGCCTCTCGATCTCGCCAAAGATAAAGTTGAAACCATCTTCTCAGTCTCGGCGCAGCAAGAGCCACATCCTCGATAGATGTAGTTCCCATAGTGGAGAGTGCATAGGCAATTCCAGCACGCTCTGAAGCTCTCGCAACAGCTGGCTCTCCATCAGCACGCATCATGCGCGTGAATCCAGTGGGTGCCAGTGCAAAAGGTAGTGCAGAGCTAGCGCCAAGAAGTTCGATCGAGGTATCGATGTCCGCTACATCCTTAAGGACACGAGGATGGAAGCTGAGCGACCCAAAGAGCTCGCGCGAGCGAGCGAGAGCGACCTCACTGTCCGCACCGCCATCGGTGTAGTCGAAGACAGCTCGCGGTGTCCTCAGACGTGCAAGAGTGCGCAGATCACCAACCGTCTGAGCACGCTCAACCCTCGCATTCCACACATCCAAGCGAGGGGCACGCGGTGCAAGCAACGACCTCAAGGCGACCATATCTGGAAACTGTCGCTTCATCTATCCAAACCCCTCCTTCTTGCTATGCATACGGCGACAGGTCAACTCAGCGATTGAACTTGCGCCGCATGCTCTCTCAAATGCTCTACCCCAAACTCCGAGATAATTGCCTCGACCGTCATAGAGCCGAACTTCGGATGATCGCCGCGCTGGGCGAGCTGCACTGGCGTGAGGATACGACACAAGTCAATTGTGGCACCAGCTCGAAGATCAATCTCTTGCCGGAGTTGCGCAACCGTCAGCTGCGAACTCCGATCGATTCGAAGCAGTCGCTCTGGCGATCGCTTCAGTCGCCCGAAGGGTTCATCTGGGCCATGAGCCAACACACGGAGCACCTCTACGAGCCAGTATTCAAGCATCTCAGAGACATGACCGAGTAGGTGTGCCAGATCCCAGCGCTCACCGGTCTCAGGGTCTGGCTCGGTGAAGCTATCGGCATCGACCTTTGCTACTGCAGCCTTAAAGTCAGCGAACGCCTCCGCAAATAGTTGATCTAGCGTTTCAGCAGTCATCCCCACTCCATCTCTCTCGTAGCAAAACCGGGGCTCGTTACTGAAACTACTCACGATACGGGGCACGGTTCCAATATGCCCTCAATCGGTTACGGCCCGGGCTCCAATCAGTCCGTCGACACCATGCTTCCCGAGCTCCGAGATGACTACAGCGTCGCCATAGTGGGAATGCTAGCAGAAAATGTCGTGACCTGCAAGGATCCAAAGACGACACTCGTGGACTAGGTTAACCTAAGAACGCCAAGAGAGCCGAAAGGACGTTAGCCATGTCATCCGTAAGAGCACTTGTTGTCCGGGAGTCTAGCGATCAACCCACGCTCGCTATCGAAGAACTCGATAGCTCAGACTTCGTCCAGCGACCTCTTAGGGTACGTGTTGCCTACTCAACATTGAACTACAAGGACGGCATGGTCATGAAAGGGATAGGACGACTCGTACGCACCTACCCTCATGTACCAGGTGTTGACCTCGTAGGCGAGGTCATCTCAGACGACAGCGGCAGCTTTACAGCAGGTGATTGGATTATCGCAACTGGATTTCGTATCGGCGAACTCTACTGGGGAGGGTACTCCCAAGAGGCCTGGCTCGACCCCAGCTGGGCGCTGAAGCTTCCCGATGCAATTCCTCCGCGACGCGCCATGGTCATCGGAACCGCTGGCCTATCCGCCATGCTCGCGATAATGGGGTTAGAGACTATGAACGTACATCCGGGATCGGAGGACCCACTGCTCATCACCGGAGCAGCGGGCGGCGTAGGCTCTATAGCCACCGCCCTAGCTCATCGGCTTGGCTATGTAGTTGCCGCCTCTACCGGCAGAGCAGCAGAGGCAGAATATCTGAAACATCTGGGAGCTTCATTCATCGTCGCCAGGGGCGACCTCGATACCGGTCCAGAGCGCCCGCTCGAATCAGAACGATGGCTTGGCTGTATAGACTCGGTTGGCGGTCAAACCCTTGCAAGGGTACTGGCACAGACCAAAAGTACCGGAGCGATCGCCGCCGTGGGGCTAGCTGGCGGAGCAAACTTCACCTCATCAGTGATGCCGTTCTTGCTGCGCGGTGTCTCCATCGTCGGCATCGACTCGGTAAATGCCCCTCTTGCCACCCGTGAGATCGCCTGGCAGCGAATCGGGGAACTTCTCGACGCTCAGCTTCTCGATGACATGGCAACCGAGATCCGACTAGACGACCTACCCACATATGCAGATCGCATACTGCATGGCGAGGTACGCGGAAGGGTCGTAGTAAAACTAAACCCGAGTCTCTAACCGGTTCTCTAATGCCGCCAGATCGATGGTCAACCGCTCCTGGGTACCCATCGCCTCCTTGCGTTGTGCCTTATCTGCGTACATCGCCTGATCGGCCTGGGAAAGCAGGGCGGCCAACGACATATTCTCGCCCTCGGAGGTAGCAACTCCTATGGAGACCGGAAGCCGGCGAGCATCGAAGAGCCTCCGTAGACGGCGCGCTAACTCTTCAGCATTAGCTCTATCGGTTTGCGGTGCAAGGAGGGCAAACTCATCGCCGCCGAGACGACCAACAACATCCATCGCGCGTAGATTGTCTCGTAGAGTCCGTGCGAACTTGATTAGATAATCGTCACCCGCCTCATGACCGTAGAGATCGTTCACTGATTTGAGCCCATCGAGGTCGAACAGCAAGATCGCCATAGGTGCCGGATTGCGGGCGAGCCTACTCGCTTCACGCTGGAGCACCTCTAGGAAGCCACGTCTGTTGAGTAACTGGGTGAGCGGATCATTCGACGCCTGCTCCCCTAAGATAGCAAGCTGGTCGGCTAACGAGCGTACCTGTCGTTCATAGTCAACCCCCATGCTCAAGGTGAGCTCTATTATCCGACACAGAGCTATCAGAGTGGCCCTGGGACACCGCAGCTCACGATTCGAGAAGATAACCGTTGTCAAGCTTCCGTCTCTCGTTGCCTCAAATGGGACTAGATAAAGTGATGCCAACGGCGAAAACCCAATGTAGTCAGAGAATATACGCCCGGGGCCATCCGCCTCGGCAGGCACCGCACCAGAAAGATCTACGGCATTCTCGAACTCGATGACGTCGCCCTCGCGCAAAATTCTCGGAACGACCCGAACCCTCTCGATCATGTACTTCGACTCGAGCTTGCGCGCCACCATAACGCCCATTGCACCAGTTGCTATCATCAGTTGTTCCAGAAGGCCTGCGAGCGCGGTATCACCACTGTTGCCCAGCACGCCTATATTGAGTGAACTTGATCGCTGCATTACACCAACCCCTCGCGAACTCTATCGGTATATCCCTCGGTGGCCTTAAAACTATTTTTTGAGCGCCAGTCAGATCTTCCAGATGGCGTTGAGTAAGGCGATTCCGGCATCGAAGATCTCCTCACCAGCAGCATATTGCAATTCGAATCCACCCACAACGCAGTAGCGGCTTTGCGGCCTCGATGGATGGTGCGCTTCAAGCCTCCCGCTCGCGACAGCTGACTCCTTTTTGTCAGTCAACTTCGGTTCCAGTTTTTCACCTCAGCCTGACTCCTGGCTCTTGTGAGCCCTCCCTGGAGCCACGAAGATCACAAGGCTCCTCGCTATCGCTACTGCTTGCCACGGGGACATTACTCTAGTTAATCCAACAATTACGAAGTTGCTAGCCCATCGGCGACTGATCAACTGGCTGGTTCTCGCAATTGTCGCCATAGCCTCTATAACAGTATGACTGCACCCACCGACACCCCACTGATATACATGGAAGAAGCTCAACTAGTCCGCGGCGATACGACTGTATTTAGCGGCCTTACAGCCAGGGTGCACGCTAGTCAACGACTCGCCATCTTGGGAGCTAACGGCATTGGCAAAACCTCGCTAGCTATGGTGCTCGCCGGACGCCTTCGACTCAGCCGGGGAAACCTCGAACTCTTGGGTGTCGACGTACGCAACACCGACATCAGAGTACTCCGGCCAAAGATTGGCTACTTCTCTGACGAGCTCATAACTCGGCTGTCGCCAGATATGACTGCACTCGAAGTCGTGGCCCTTGGAAAGTTCTCTGGCCTCCGTAGCGAATGGTTCACACTCAACGACGATGATCACGCGGAGGCCGACCATCTCCTGACCCTCGTAGGTTTGGCCAACTTCGGCAAACGAACACTAGATTCACTCTCTGCGGGGCAACGCCAGCGTGTCCTCCTCGCTCGTGCCTTCAGTGGAACACCTCGTCTAACCGTACTCGATGAACCCAGCTCACATCTTGATCTAGTGGCCAGAGAGCAGATGATAGAGGCACTTGAACGAATCCTTGACGAGCATCATCAAGACGGTGCTCTAGTCATGGTCGCTCACCATCTCGAAGACCTGCCTCCTTCTATCACTCACGCGTTGCTCATGAGCACCAAAGGCCATTGGTACGGCAGCAGTGACGACGTATTAACCTCCGAGACTCTGACGCGAGCCTTCGATCATCCAATTGAGGTGCACAACCTCGCCGGACGTCGGATAGCAACCGCTCTGCGCACGCACTAGAGCTCGGCCGCCAATCCAACAGCCTTGTCGCTAGCTCCACTTTTTGCTAACAGGCGTGCACTGTCATGCCCACCAACCTATATGTGCTCGGCGAGACATTCGAACGCCGGCGTGCTCATGGAGAAAGCTAGTCCGAACCAACGGCGAGGCTGACTACTCCAAACGAACTAGCTCGCTCCGGTAACGCTGACCGTTGGCGACATAGAGTGCGACGGCTTCGGCAAAAGCTCCCTTTGACACCCGACCAGGGAAGATGGTAGCAGGAACGCCAAGGGCCATGGCAAACGATGGAACCACGGTGTCGTTGGTGACCATTGCGTTAGCCCCTACCAGCGCATACTCATGGACACGCACACGGTGGAGTACCACCGAAGAGGAACCGATCAGGCAATGGTCTTCAACTATGCAGCCCTCGAGATGCACCAGATGGCCAACGACACACTCAGCACCTACAACCGTCGGCAACTCGGCGGTAGCGTGAATGACACTTCCATCCTGAATGGAGGTCCGATCTCCTACCTCAATTCGCCCATAGTCTCCGCGCAAAACAGCATTTGGCCACACTGAAGCCTGATCTCCAATCACCACCGAACCGATAATCACCGCATCTGGGTGCACGAAAGCGGTAGAGGCGATCTCTGGAACCTGACTACCAAGACTGTATATAGGCATGTACTCAGGATATCGAAAAACAGCTCTGGCCACTGCTCAATATCGACTCAGAATGCTAGATCGCTGCCCATCTCCGACATAGGCTGCTAACGTGGGCAACATGGATCGCAATGAACGACTCGCAAGCTCGCTGCAGACCTGGGCCCAACTGGAGACTCTGCATGATCTCACTTATTTCGCAAAAGAGTGTCGCGCAAGTTATAAGCAACTTGGTGTTGGGGACTCATGGGCTCGATACTTCGGTGGCAGGGCAGCCCCCATGGGTAAAGTTGGACCCGGGATAGTTACCGCGGTTTTTTACAGTTTTGCAGGCCGTAACGTCGCCGCCGCCATCCCTACCGTTTGGGATACGGCCACGCCAGAGCAGTTTGTCGAGGCTCGCTTTCGCGGTCTCCTGGCAGCCTGGGATCGAATCATGGGCCAATCATCGCTAGCACCAGATCAAGAGGTGGTGATTAGAGCGGGCCAGATCGCGGATAAGGCTGCACTCAATGGAGAACCTGCTGGACATCCGCTCTACGCGGCAAACCTATCGGTGCAACCGCCAGATGATCCAGTATCCAAGCTCTTCCACGCAGCCACGCTCATCCGTGAGTATCGCGGCGATTGCCACAACAACCTTCTAGCCGTCAACCAGATTGACGGATGTCAGGCACACATCCTGATGGTAGCCATCGGAGCTGAGGAGCGCTCGACGGCACAGATATCACGTGGATATAGCGATGATGAATGGATCAGGGGCTCCGAAGAGCTGATAGCGAGAGGTCTGATCGACCAAGACCAAGATATGACACCAGAAGGGCGAACTTTTCGAAGCGAGCTAGAGCTACGCACAAACCTGCTAATGGCACCGCTGTTCGACGCAATCACCGACGGAGAACTCGGAGAGCTCCAAGCCCTCACTGCACCGATCGAGATGGCCATAGCTGAGTCGAGCTCGCTACCCGCCTTTAGACGCACCTACGAACTCTTGACATCAAATTAGCTGACCAGCGAGCACCGTGGCAGTATGCTTGCATCGCTACAGGCGTCTTGCATTCCTTCATGCTCGCGTGACCATCGTGTTGCCCACGCATCCACGCTGATGTGGCGGGCTGCGTCTTCGGCACTCCAAATATAGCGCAACCGTCTTGACAGCCAAGAGCCTGTTGCCCGGAGGCACCGTTCGTTAGAGCGAGCGGAGATCGACTGGTAGATGGCGCATGACTATCGTCAAGCTTGACGAAGACAAACAACACTCATGGCAATCATCTCGCCACGAGCGCCTCGAACTCGGTCAACACTGCTGGGTTAGCTACCGAGTCAGCAGAGGCCACGTCTGCCATGCGAGCCCCTAGGAACAGACGCCGAATAGGAACCTCAAGCTTCTTACCATTTAACGTTTTAGGTACGTCGGATACGAAGAAGATGCGATCGGGGACGTGTCGTGGTGATAGCTGCTCGCGAATGACAGAACGCACCTTCAAGAGGAGTTCATCACCCGCCTCGTCGGGTGCAACTAGGAATAAAATAAGCTCGCCACTTCGATCGATCGCCGAAGTATCAACCACCAACGACTCTTTGACGCCATCGATGGCTTCCACTACTCGATAGAATTCAGCGGTTCCCATTCGGACACCACCGCGATTCAGTGTTGAGTCAGATCGACCGTAGATGACGCTAGAGCCATCCTGGTAAAACGTCACCCAGTCTCCATGACGCCATACACCGGGATACTGCGCGAAATAGGCATCATGATATCGGCGACGATCCTGGTCATTCCAGAAACCTATAGGCATGGAGGGCATTGGCTCGGTAATCACGAGTTCACCCATCGTGCCCACTACCGGCGCGCCATGTTCGTCAAAGGAGGCTACAGCGACACCAAGCGCGGGTGCTGCGATCAGTCCGGCTCTAGTCGGATGCATCGGAGAGCTCCCAAGAAACGCGGTACAGACATCGGTTCCCCCAGATGCTGAGATCAGCTGCACTGGACCCCGAACATGTTGATAGACCCAGTCGAAACCATCTATGGTCAACGGTGCGCCGGTGGAGCCAATGGCTCTAAGTGACTCTCCCTTGATCAACGCCTGAGGATCGACCTGCCCAACCTGCGAACTTCGCAAAAAAGGAGCCGAGACCCCGAAGAAATTGATCTCTGCTCGATCAATGAGTCTCCACAGTTGACCAAGATCAGGGTAACCAGGAGAGCCATCGTAGAGAACAATAGAGGCACCGACCAGCAGACCACCCATCAAAAAATTCCACATCATCCAGCCTGTTGATGAGAACCAGAAGAATCTACTTCCCTCAGTGATCCCATTCTGGATCTCAAGCACCTTCTTATGCTCGAGCACAATTCCGCCGTGGGAGTGGATGATCGCCTTCGGAATACCGGTAGTTCCTGAGGAGTACAGAATCCACAACGGATGATTAAAAGGCACACGTGTGAAGCTAAGTGGCTGGTCACCCTCTATAGCCTCATCAAAGGAGACTACCTTCCACCTCCCTTGCGGAGGGTTCAAAGACGAGCCCGCCACTATGACAGTAGTGACCGTTGGCAGTTCGCCCAGGATCGACTCGAGTGTGTTCCGTCGGTCGATTAGACGGCCCCCATAACGGTACTCGCTGACTGCGAGCACTACCTTCGGCTCGATCTGCCGGAATCTATCAACCACCGCCCCAACACCAAAATCAGGCGATGTGCACGACCACACTGCGCCGATGCTAGCCGTCGCGAAAAGTCCTACCACGGCCTCATAGATGTTAGGGAGATAGGCCGCCACCCGGTCCCCTACCTCGACGCCAGCCGCCTTCAAGGACACACCTAGCTGGGCAACCGCACGCCAAAATTCGCTCGCGTCGACGTGCTCGAGTGCCCCGGACTCGTCCGCCAAGAGGAGCTCAGCTGGATCACGGAATCGCGCATAAGCCTCTTGGGCATAGTTCAAACTGCCATCCGGGAAGAATACTGAGTCGGGCAGTTCGCCCACTAGATCACGATCGCCTAGTTCGCCAGTAAACCCACAGAAGCGAGCGATCGAGCGCCAAAACGGACCGATCTGTGTGATGCTCGCCCGATACAGGTCATCATATGACCGAGTGGTAACACCCAGTCGAGGACCCTCGTCGGTAAAAAATCTCCCCAATGGACCTGACAGACCTTCGTGGGTGGGTTGCCATAGAATGTCTCCGACTTGAGTCATGCTTCGTTCTCCTCAATCTCCAAATCCAGATGGCTCAACACCTGATGAGCCTTGATCAGCGACCGGCGGACCTTGGCGAGCTCCTGTTGTACTTGCTTCACTCTTGTCTGGTCGAGACGCCTGAAGCGCAACAACTGCGAGAAACTGACATCGTCAAGCTGTGATAGCAGATCGTCAATGCCGGCGAGCATGCGATCGCGACTCTCATCTGCCGGCACCGCTAGTGCGATCCCTCTGATCGATCAATCTCATGGATCGAATAGACGCCGGATTGATATCCCTCTCGAAGCACCTTTTTATGGAACTTGCCCACCGAGGTGCGTGGAATAGCATCTACAAATGAATAACGCTCGGGTAACCACCACTTAGCCACTCTTTTAGAGAGGAATTCTCTCAGCTCTACGACCTCAACATGAGCGCCGGGCTTTACCACTACAAAAGCAAGAGGGCGTTCGAACCAGCGATCATCTGGAACCGCGATGACAGCAGCTTCAGCTACAGCTGGATAGGCCATGATCGCGTTCTCGAGTTCGATCGAGGAGATCCACTCCCCTCCCGATTTGATCACATCCTTTGTCCGGTCCACAATCCGCACATAGCCCTCAGGATCAACAGTTGCAATATCCCCGGTGCGCAACCAGCCGTCATCGAAGTTCTCTGCCCCATGTCCACCCAAGTAACCGCCTGTGATCCACGGACCTCGCACCTCGATCTCACCAATTGACTTCCCATCCCAGGGCTGGATCTGTTGATTTTCTCCGACGATCCGAAGTTCTACGCCAGGCACAACCTTGCCAGCGGTCTCGAGATAGTCAACCAAACGCTCACGAGGGGTCCCCGATGGCGGGATCGCCAACGTGCATACTGGCGAGGTCTCGGTCATGCCCCAACCGGACACTACAGGAATACCGTACTTGTCAAGGTAGGCCTGGATGAGTGAGCGAGGTGACGCAGACCCTCCCGAGGTAAGCATCCGCAGGCTTGACACGTCGGTAGGATGCTCCTCCAGATAGTGAAGCAAGTCATTCCAGATGGTAGGTACACCAGATGAAACCGTTGGGCGGAACATCTCGATCATCGATGCGAGTGGCTCCGCCTGAAGGAAGCGACCAGGCATAATCATGGTCGATCCTGTGAACCAGCAAGCATAAGGCGCACCCCACGCCGCAGCGTGGAACATAGGAACCACGATTAGTGCGACATCGCCCTGGGAACCTAAGATGTTCCAGCTGCGCTGGCCATAGAGCGGTAATGCGCTAATCGCATGCAGGTAAGTTGAACGATGCGAATAGACAACACCCTTCGGGTTTCCGGTCGTCCCCGAGCTATAGCAGATCATGGCGGCGTCGGTCTCGACAATATCCGGCCATTCGAAGGTCGACTCTGCACCGCTCAAAAAGTCCTCGTAGTCGAGAACCCGCAGCTTCTTGGTGAGTTCCTCTCGTACTCCTAGATCCAGGAGCGTGCCCACCACGATCACGGTCTCAACGGATGGGCACCCATCGAGTACCTGTGCCAACATCGGCAGTATGACAGCGTCAGCAATGATAGCCCGATCGCCAGCATCGTCAATAACAAACTGAAGTTGGTCAGGAGCTAAACGTACATTCAAGGTATGGATAACCGCACCCGATGCAGGAATTCCAAGATAAGCCTCTAGGTGCTCGTGATGATTAAAACAGAACGTCCCTACTCTGTCTGAGGGACCTATGCCGATGCCGGCCAAGGCGTTGGCGAGCTGCGCCGCCCGCTGAGCTACCTCTCTAAAACTTATACGGCTACCTTTAGTACCGTCGTAGGTAATCACCTCCGCCTCAGGAAATGCCTGCAATCCATAGCGAAGTATCCCTGCGACCGTCAGTGCGCCTTGCTGCATGGTCGATTCCATCAGCATCCCCTTCCTATCCCAATGAGCAGCCTATCAAAATCCTGCCGGATCTACCAGGCATTCGGGTGCCTCGGCATGCAAACACCGCTACGCCTGGACCAACTACCGACGAGACAACATTTTCAGCCCCGATAAGGCCAGCTCTTCGAATGCCGAAGTAGAATGACGATTATCAGGCAAGGGTTAACAGAACTCGCAGGAATACGTTGATACATCGGTAATGTGAAGACTGGGATGACGTCACTCTTCTAGCTTGTAGGGTTTACGCTCTCGTTCTGATCGGCTGCATGACCCACCACGAAGGATCGAGAGTGATATGCATAAACCCCAGCCGCCGCAGCCATGGTTCGGCAACCCAACCTTCGTTGACCAGGTGATCGCAGCCACGATTGCCAGCCTGGACGAGCAGGAACGACAGCTAGCACCGACAGTAGCAGCTCCGCTCATCCTTGCACTCACGCCTGCGTTATTGGACCCAGTCGCGAGTCGCAAAAGTGCAGAACTCACGGCTGTCACCCTCCAACGGTTGGGCTATCCCCCCTCCGTTGGCCTCAGCCTCATCGAGTCGCTCGCGCACTTGGTGGCTCAGCATCGAACAGACAGTGACTCAGTGTTGATAGATCGACAACGACAGCGTCTCCAAGCTCGTGCCGTCGATGCCCTGTCGCGACGCCAAAGCGCCGAGTTGCATTCCGCCCTCGCACTCAGCCACCACGATCCGCTGACTGGCCTCATGAATAGACGTGGATTTGTTGATGCCATAACTACTAGTCTGCTTCGAGCGAAGCGCTCACATACCAACGTGGCACTCGCCATTCTCGATCTCACATCATTAACAGTGACGAATGACGAGCGCGATCCCCGCGACAGTGACCGGTTAATGACGGAACTAGCCAGACAACTAGACTCCCTCACTCGATCAACCGATACGATCGCCCGTCTCAGTGGCGCTACCTTCGCCCTTCTCATCGAAGGCGACAACGATCGCGCCGAGATGCTCGCTATCGTCGAACGTGAGCTGAGAGGGGTTGAGCTTAGTACCTCGTTGGCTGGGAAGGTAAATCCACCGACATGGCATGCTGGCCTCGCCGTCTATCCCCATGATGGCACCGATTCGTTAGCACTTCTCAGTCTCGCCGAAGCTGCTCTAGTGGAAGCACGTACGATGGATGCAACGCCCGGCCTCAAGACAGCCTTCGCCTCATCATCACCCCAACTCAAAGAATCTAGACCGGTGACCGGTGTATATTCACCGATTGGCGATGGTGGCGACCATCTCGAGGTACGGTATCAGCCAATCGTTGACCTAGTCACTGGATCTATCGCACACCTAGAGGCACTCGTTCGGCTGAAGACACCGGCGGGCGTTGTGGGTCCCGAGGACTTCATCGATTCGCTCGCACGAGAGGAGCGTCGGACACTCTTTGAGGTCGTTCTCTCCCAAGTAGCCGATGATATTCAAGATTACGGTGTCTCGATACCAATCTCGGTCAACATCGAACCCGATCTAATCTCCGAAGATGGTTATGCCGAGTCAATAATTTCCATCTGGAGAGCGCGAGGTATACCAGCTCGTCTACTATCGATCGAGATCACAGAGACGCAAGACCTTGTATCACTCGCCTATGGACCATTGGCTCTCATCAAAGCCGCTGGACACCGCTTGGCGCTCGATGATTTCGGAACCGGATATGCCTCGCTATCACGAATTATGAGCTTCCCATTCGACGAGATCAAGCTAGATCGAGCCTTCTCAGAGCCTATAGATCTGCTCAACGTTGGTCTCCCGCTCATGACTGTGGCGATCGACATGAGCCAACTCATGGATGTCGACCTAGTCATTGAAGGGATAGAAGACCCTCGCATGATCCCAGTCCTGCGGACCTTGGGTGCAAAACTAGCTCAAGGCTATGCGCTCAGTCGTCCATCATCTATAACTGATGTGCTCGCGCTCGCGAATCCATTGCCTCTAGCCACCGGCTTATCGCACTCAATGATAGTGGGTGCGGTCCAGAGCTTTCGATGGGAGCGGGCCGTGCTCTCGCTAGCGGCAAGCGAAGGAGCAACCACCGATCTGTCCGCAGAGTGTACAATCGTCGACACACTGGCCGATCTAGATCTGATCGGATTGCATCAAGCTCAGCATCTGCTCGCTCAACGCCTGCTTCTTGACAACGACTCGGCTACTGTGAACGAATTCTGTCGGCTCGGCAAAGAATTACGACAACTCATCTCCACTCGTCTCGCCTCCGACTGAGGCGACCATAATCGCATCCGCTAACTCGGTAAGTTCAACGATCACACTGCCGCGCCGAGCCATCCTCTTAAACTCCACCACCAACTCGTCAAGGAGAACGCGCCGGGTGTTCTTGGAGTCATTACGGGTAAGCAAGCCTTCGGCTCCAAAATGGCCTGACCGCGTCCAAGCAAGCAACCAATCCTCATCATCCAAGTGATCTCGGCATGCCTCGAGTTCCGAGATCAAAGCGTCAATCACAGCTTTGAGATGACTCCGATTCGGATGGAGCATCTCGACGATTCGTGTGGGTTCGGTTCGTGCCACCCGAACGCTGTCGCGAATCGAACCCGCCGCCAAGAGTTGCAGGAGGGCATGGCTATCGTCATCACCCACTATGCGTCCAAGTGCCACCGCACTGACGTGAGGCAACGTTGACACCATGGCTATCGCACGATCGTGATCTGCTAATTCGATTGGAACGACTCCATTGCCCAACATCAGAGGTACTCGGGTTGCCAACACCAACGACTCTGGATCCTCATTGCCGGTGAGCACCAGTGCCCAGTTGGCATTCGCGAAGATAGAGGGGTCTGCACTCTTTGCACCATTCCCCTCGCGCCCTGTCATTGGGTGTAGGCTCACATATCGCACCGTTGCTGAACTTGGGCGATCGAGCGCTAGTTCACCCTTCACCGAAGCAATATCGCATACAACTGGACGCCGACTCGCTACACTCGTCAGCCGGCCAATCTCATCACGGATCCATCGCACCGATGGTGTCGGCGATGCAATGACAATGACGTCACTCACCTCGACAAGCTCCTGTAGCGACGGCGCCGCCTCCACATCGAATTGTCGTCGAACATACTCAAGTGAGCTGGTGTTGAGGTCATAACCAATTACTGAAACGTGTGCTGCCAGTGCTCCGGCAAGAGAAGCACCCATGTGGCCCAGACCGACAATCCCTACCCGCTCTAGAGGCTCTACAAACAACGCACATCCCCCATCTAAGCGTCAGGAGGAGAGGTGTCTTCGTAAAGGAGCACTCCACGAGGTAGCTGTGTCGAAGGTGTCACTACCTCTTTTTCCGTCCATCGAGGATAGCAACCCATCAATTTAACCTGATGTCCGGCTCGCAAGAGCGAACGGAGCAGTGAGCGAACTGGATCCAGTTGTGCATGTCCGTCAGCCACGACAACAAAGCAGTGGACATCTCGTTCACCCGCAAGTGGGCGTGAAAGGATTGATGTCATGTTGACCTCATGAATCTTGAACTGACTCGCGATCTCGCTCAGTGCGCCCACTGCATCAAAGCGCGGAACGATGGCCAGCATCGTGCGGTCAGAGCCAGTAGGTGCTGGAAGGGCGTTCGCTATCAAAGCGAACCTAGTTCTAAGCTCGCTCACCTGAGCCACTTCAGTTGCGACTGCATTAAGCCCCACCTGCGCACCGACACTCGGCGGTGCAAGCGCCATAAGCCCAGCATCGCGTGCGCTGATAACCTCATCACAGGCCGCCTTGGTCGAGATGGCATGACGTACATTCATCCCGCGATGACGAATGAAATCCGCACAGAGATCGAGAATCATCGAATGAGAGATCACCGTGTGCACAGATGCCTCACCATTTAGAGAAAATCCCCATATCTCTTCCGCAAGAACCGCCTCGCCGATGATCAACGCATCCTCAGCATCGAATATCAGACGATCGAGAGTAAGGGTTAACTCGCCCTCAGTTGAGTTCTCGATAGGAAGCACGCCAAAAAGACCAGGTGTCGTAGATACCGTAAAGATGACCTGCTCTACCGATGGCATCGGCAGCGGGTCAAACTCGGTGAACCCAAAAAGCTCGATGACTCGATGGTCAGAACTGCCTAGCGGTCCAGCGAAACAGATCATCGGCTGCTCACGGTTTTGTACCAACGAAACCCTCCTTCACGCATACGCTGTTCCCTCAAGCCTAGGACGGGAAGGCTCACGCCGCCAACAGCCAGTCCACGACCACCGTCGAATCAATAGAACACCGGCATATCACTTGGCTGTGCTGGTTTCGACACCCCACCAACTTTAGAGGTTTCAACCCAGCTAGGCTACTCCGCTAAAATCTTTCAAAACCAGAACGGCTGCAAGAGTCGATCGATAGCGTTATTGATGGCCAGATATTGGAATGGCTCTAGCCTGTCGAAACGATAATTACAGCATCAACCTCACCGACCAGTCAGCCAAATGGCAACCATACACGCGAGGATCGGCTCCGCACCTAACGTGATAGAAGCTGCATCATCAAGACCGGTAACGACAGTCTATCCGGGAGAGTAAATGAGTTCTGGTCCAACACCACAGAGGAACATTTCGGTGAAACAATTAGAGCGAAGGCTTCCAAATCGGCCAACGAAGCTCATGGTTCAACACCGATCACTCTCAAAAACTCCGAAAGTGATGGCGATGGCAACTGGTACCCGGGAAATTTAGCTGCATTAAGCCCACCTAGTCGCTACCGATAGCTAAAGTCAAGAAGATGACTACGCACGCCGAGCTGACAAAAGATGATATGGACTTCATCCATGGCCAGGAGTTGTTTTTTGTTGCGACAGCGCCGCTGAGTGACCATGGCCACATCAACTGTTCTCCCAAGGGCTTGCGCGATACCCTCTATCTCCCTG
>DAHXNM010000284.1 GCA_027365375.1 Ferrimicrobium sp.
CCGGTCGCCGCATCAAGGACATGCTGGCGTAGCTCCATAAGAGTGTCATCAAGATTTACAGGAGCGACTTCATCCTCCGCCAATGTGGCCAGCCGCCTGGCAAGGTGCATTAGCACCTGAAGTGGCTCATCGTGGAGTTCGCGGGACAGACGCAGGCGCTGCTCCTCCTCGGCCCGGACTACCAGCTCCGCATAGTGTCTGATACGTCTTCCCTCACTGCGCTCTCGGGTGATGTCCTCGAGCACCACCTGAATCGCCCTATCTCCGCTGCCGGTTGTGAGTCGAACCAGATTGACCCTGTAGTCGTGTCCATCCTCCATGCTGATCACTCGCCCTGAATGATCTTCGGAGAGTATGTCTATCCCGAGCACTCCTCTGTCAAAGCGCCCAAGGATCTCAGATCCGAATGCCATCTGGGAGGCAAAATTAGCGTCGATTATAATTCCAAGCTCATCGAAGAGAAGGATCGGCGCACTGTTGGCATTGAACAGCTGCCTATAGCGCTCTTCGGCAGCGGCGAGCTCGACGGCCGCACTCTCAACCCGCGCCCTGGCCATCCTCTCTGCTTCCACCCTCTGGCCCACAAAGAAACCCACCGCGTCTACAAGTATCAGACTGATCAGGTCACTGCCAGTATGGCCCCTGTCGTTGGATAAGAGCAGGTCAGGAAGCCAAAGAATACTCGCCCAAATACCAGTCGCAGCGGACCCTGAAAGGCCGTATCTAAGCGCGGCGTAACCAACAGGAATGATTAGAAGAGCAACCGGTATGCCATCGGGGAAAGCCGTCTGTTCACCAAGTTTGATGTCAACGAATAGATGAAATACGGCGATGAAGATCACCGAGGCTTGCAAAAGCCAAAACTGCATCTCATACAGAGGAGGATGGGCGGCGCGGCGAAGCACCGCCATGTAATCAGCGCGAGTCGGTCGACTCATCGTGTTCGTCTAACGGTATGAGGTGGCGGCTTAGGGCATAGAGCGCAGCCTCGGTTCTGGATGTGGCTCCAAGTTTTGCTAAAACATTCGATACGTAGCCCTCCACCGTGCGGAGAGTCAATCCGAGATTGTTAGCGATGCCCTTATTGGTCAATCCTTTACCAAGCAAGCGAAGAACGTCAATCTCCCTCGGAGTGAGTTTTGCCTCGTTCACCTCGTGACTGGCTTGACGGCGGTGCGCAAGACGCAGAGAAATCGATCCACTTAGCACAAAGTCTCCGCCTGCAACGGTACGCACAGCGTCGACAAGTTCTCTACCTGTCGCAGTCTTCAACAAATAACCCGCCACGCCCAACTCAAGCGCCTCAGCAACATAGGCATAATCGTCGTAAGCGCTAACCACCAGTACTCTGATCGTCGGATGCTTAAGTGCCACCAGCCTCGCGACCTCAAGGCCGCTCATATCTGGTAGATTCACATCCAGAAGCGCCACATCAACACCGAGGCGATCGAAAAGCAGGTTTGCCTGTGCGCCCGTTGAGGCCTGACCAACCACAGTCATGTCGGCTTCGCGCTCCAGCAACTGCACCGTACCCTCGCGAACCAACGCATGATCGTCTACAATCAGCACCCTGATCTGACTATGTTCGCGTGTCGAACTGGGACGCGCGTTAACGAGCGAATCCACGAAACAATCCAAAATTAAGATTCATTAGAGGTCCACCAGCTTCTCAGGCACATCACGTACCCCTTTATCATTTCTAGCCATGTGGATAGTCATTAACACTTTTGATACTACCCACATCTGCTCTCTGACACCAACTACACAAATTGCAGGAGCAAACGGTTTCCTGAAACCCACATCTGCTATCGCGCTTGGGCTACGATAGAAAAGATGTAGGTCACCACACAGACCATACAAATCAGTTTGGTTCCAAAACTGACTGCCAATGTGGCTTTCCTATGTACACGCTCCTTCGTCAATGACCCCGGCCGACCAATAGGCTTCACCATAATTAAGTTCGCATTTTGACGTTACAACGTCATACAACTGAACTTTACGGTAATGATTACCGAGATCATTCTACCGAGAAATTCTCGTACGTGACTTGCCAAGCCGTCAAGACCAGGGAATACGGGTACTACCACCGTGGAATTTCGTAACGGTCCCGGTATATATCACGTTACTTGGATCCCTGCTGAAACTTAAGATGAAGTTATGTTCAGAGTTCTAGCCAAGGAGTTGGAAATGGGATCAACGAAATTGACCGTTGCCTATCGTAAGACTCTCGTTTCGCTCGCATTCTGGACTTTAGGGGATGGGGGGCATAAGGATCCCGTGAATAAAGAGTTAACCAAGGTTCTCAAAAATATACTCATCTCGGCTCAAGACGCAGGAGCAAGGCCTCACACGCTTAACCAGAACGAACATAGGGTTGTGCAACTGACTACAGGTGGCAAAACCCATGCAGCTCTTGGAGACAGCGGCGAAGCGCTCCGCATCGGCTGGGATAGTGAGATGAAAGAAGGCCAAAATGAGACGCAGGACTTTCGATACTCTAGTTAGCCTTACCGGAATGCTGTTGGTTGTTGTCCTGATCGTGGCTGGCTCACTGCTGACCTGGGGTCACTACTACATCAACAACCAGGTTAGCAGTCAGCTGTCGGAGCAGCAG
>DAHXNM010000158.1 GCA_027365375.1 Ferrimicrobium sp.
GACGAGAGTCGACCAAGATCGATGGTGCACTTAACCGAACCGGTGACCCGAGAACGAGCCACCCCAGCGCTGATCTGACGCTCGAGTCCAGCAAGATCGATCCGGTTATGATCATCTGTGACCGATGCGACCCTATCTCGATTGCTGAGCGCAAAGAACTCACGACCGGCAAGCTCAGGAGGCAGAAGTTGATCGACTCCTACATGGTAGAACTCAGCTAACCGTTGGAGCCGTGGAACCGATATCGATCGTTCGCCTCGCTCATAAGCGCCAAGAACCGATGCTTTGAACTCTTTCTCGGAGATCGCCTCGACAGCCTGTAGTGAGTAACGCTGCTGCTTGCGCACAGAGCGCAGACGTTTCCCTACTTCACGCGCGTAATCTCGCTCTGCCTGATCCATCGCCACTCCTTGCTCCATCTCACAGAGGACAAGTGTTTACTCCGTGTGGCCAAAGTATATCAGGAATTATCACAAATACAAATCAACGACGCTCGCAAAGCCGCCAAAACTACGGCACCAGCGACAGCTGCAGTCTCAATTCGCAGAATTGGAAGACCCAAGCTCACTCTGGGTATGGACTCGGGTGAGATAACCACGCCGGACTCTGGACCCACCACCAACGTCGTAACTCCAGCCGGGAGCGGTCCTCCGTCTGGGTCGAGAATAGCCACTCCACCAGAACCTGAATCACCAAAGAACTCCTGCGCCTCCCTGGGAGGAGTGAGCTCTGGTAGCCATAGCCGCTCCGACTGTTGAGACGCCTCGCGAGCGATACGATCGAGACGGTCGAGACTAGCAGCGGAGATCTGTACCCCACCACGTCGATCGCCGGCATCGGATAGAAGATGGATACGGTCGATTCCGACCTCAGTGAGTTTCTGCACCGCCCACGACAGCCGCTCATTCGAGGGCAAAAACATCGCTATCCCAAGGCTTGGCGTCTCACGTTGTCGCGTCTGAATATCGGAGAGTGGAACCAGGTGCACCCTCGGTTGGACCGCGTCCACCTTTACGGCGCGAAAGCTTCCAGCACCGTCACCGACGAAAAGCTCAGCACCCACCCGCAAGCGACGAACGACTCCCAGATGGTGGCTGAGCTCACGCGACATCTCAAGCGTAACTAAATCATCGACCAACGCAAACGGATGAAGGCGTTGCGCACTCACTTAGGGCTTAAAGGCTGACTTGAGTTTCGAGAAAATACTATGCTCATGATGCTCTAGAACCTGTTCACCACGTAGCTCAGCAAGCTGCCGGAGCAACCCCTCCTCCTCCTCGGTGAGCTCATCTGGCATCTGTACATCCATCGCGACAATCAGGTCACCACGGCCACGGCCACGGCCAGAGAGGACGGGAACGCCCTTGCCCTTTATGTGCAGAGTCGATCCAGGCTGCGTTCCTGGAGCAATCTCAATCGTCTCAGTCCCATCAAGGCTGTCGAAGTTTATGCGAGCGCCTAACGAGGCCTGCACGTAAGAGATCGGCAACCGCATCCATAGATCATTGCCTTGACGTTCAAACCTATCCGATGATGCAGCATTCACATGGACGTACAGGCTCCCAGGTTGGCCTCCTCTTGGAGCCGCAGCACCCTTCCCAGTCAAGCGCAGGACAAGGCCGTTATCCGCCCCTGGTGGAACCTCGATGGTAAAGTGTCGCTCAAGCGTCTTGCGTCCCTCACCTCTACAATCAGAACAGAGGTCGGAGACCACCTTCCCCTCTCCATGACAGACATCGCAAGTCATGGTGGTCACCATCCGGCCCAGAAATGACTGAGTCACCCGTTTAACCGAACCGCTACCTTGACACTGGGCACAAACAGTTGCGGAGGTACCAGGCCTAGCTCCAGACCCGCTGCAAGTGGGGCAGGTAGTAGGCATCTTCAAGGAGATCTCCTTTTGACACCCAAATACCGCCTCCTCAAACGTGAGATTTACCGCCGTCTCCATGTCTTCACCCCGACGCGGGCCCGGAGTCTCCTGGGTGCCAAAACCCTGACC
>DAHXNM010000313.1 GCA_027365375.1 Ferrimicrobium sp.
AAAAGCATCTGGGTTCCAGTGATATCCCCTGCCGCAAAGATTGATCGCTCCTTCGTCGTCCCTCCAGGTCCAACAACGAGCCGACCCCGTTCGTCGAGAAGGCCAAGGGCTTCGGCACCGAGTGGGAGCACTGGATGTCGCCCTGTGGCCAATAAAACCAGGTCTGCTTCAAAGAGCAAAGACTTTCCGAGCTTGGAGTATTTCACACGATGACGGTCGTCGATCTCCGTCACTTCGGCGCCAAGCTCGACACCAATTCCCTGCGCTAGTCCCTCGGCAACCAGCTTTGCGAAGCCGGGGTCCATACCTGGCAGCAGCTGATTGGCAACCTCGAACACCGTGACATCGACACCGAGGGCATGCCACATCGTCGCCACCTCCAACCCGATGTATCCGCCTCCAATGACAGCGAGCTTGGCAGGCAACTCGGTGACAGTTGGTGAGACTGCGAACAAATCTCTACTCGTGACGCAGTGCTCGATTCCCGTGATCGGTGGTATCGAGATATCCGACCCAGAAGCGAGGAGAATGTACTTTGCGGTCACCGTCCTGACCTCAGACTTAGTCTCGAATGCCACGGTATGGGGGTCTAGGAGAGTGGCAATGCCATCAATCAGGCGGATGCGATCTCCGAGACTGGCGAGCTCTTGATCATGTTGCTGATAACGCACTTGCTGCACCGAATCCTTGAATGCAACCATTGACCGATAATCAGGCGGAGCCTCTGTCCGAAAATATGGCATCCTACGGACGCCACGATATAACTCAGCTCCTTCACGAATTGCCTTTGAAGGGACACAGCCCTCAGCCAGGCAGTTACCGCTCATCACTCCCTTTGGATCAAGCATGAGAACCCGCTGGCCAGTACGTGCGAGTTGAAAGGCAGCGGGATAAGCACCGCCGCCAGCTCCAATGGTGATGAGATCGTATTCATAATCGTTCACAGCAACTGACTCCAATCCGATAGCTCTACCACTGAAGCTAGACGGCGACGGTCGTGCTGCAGATGGCGACACATTCATTAGGGACCTTTGGCTAACAGAAAGGGAAACTGGACCAATCAGCGTGCAACCTTGTCTCGGGCAACCCACACGCGCTGATACGGAGCGATAATGAGACGTTGGCATGTCGTCCACCGCTCGGGCATCACCCAGGTTCAAACCCTGCTTGCCCTTTTTGGAGAAGAGCGGCACTAGATCGAGGATTCTCCACAAGATCGAAACCCCCGAGGTTGCGCGAAACCGTGGTCCAGGGTATGAGAATAGCTACACAGTGTTAAGAGGGCACCCATTTCGCTGACCCCATAGTCACTTTGGGGGCTCCGTTGCGTTTTCCTGCAAGTCCATAGGGTTGACACATGCCTTCCAGTGTTCACAAAGTGTTCGAGCTTGCCATTGGAAGATCCGTTGAAGCCTTTTGGCAAGGATGGTGAGGTACCCTCGGTCGCAAATCTAGGGGGCCGTCCATGCTCTTGAGCAACTGCAAGGTAGGCGCGCGATAACACGATCGAACCGACAGTCATTTGCAATCTGGTGTCTTCCCTGACGCTACCGGAAATGCCCCGTTGCTTGTGCGCGCCTCTACTTGCATTCAGAACTAAAGGCGTGTCAACAATTCGGTGGAGTGAAGATACGTTGGCAAGTCACGCCACCTACAGTGCGCCCCCGAATTCTAACGGGACTTCGGACCAAACGGTGGAACTTCGTCTACTACATCAAGCGTATTGAGAGGCCCATCGTGATCTAAGCGCATTCCGACTCGCC